>CAMNHS010000091.1 GCA_946539635.1 uncultured Prevotellaceae bacterium | reverse complement strand
CAGGGATATGAGGGTTCGCTGACTGCCTCCGACATCATCAATCAGATATACTCCCTACCCGATCAGGACAAACTGACAAACATCGTCTTCATGGGACAGGGAGAACCAATGGACAATCTCGATGCTGTTATGAAAGCAATAGAAGTGCTGACAGCGGAATGGGGATATGCCTGGAGTCCGAGACGAATAACAGTAAGTAGCGTAGGAACACCAAAGCTGAAGTATTTCCTCGACAACAGCGAATGCCATGTGGCAATATCCATGCATACTCCCATCCACGAACAGAGAGCACAGATGATGCCGGCAGAAAAGATGTTCCCAATAAAAGACGTTGTAGAACTGCTTAGGAGATACGACTTCTCAGGTCAGAGGAGATTGAGTTTTGAATACATCGTTTTCAACAACTTCAACGACACAATGACTCATACCCGGGAAATAGTAAAGCTACTTGAGGGGCTTGACTGTAGGATGAACCTGATTCGTTTTCACCAGATACCGGGAATAGACCTCAAAGCCAGCGACGAGAAGAAGATGGAACGACTGCGCGACTACCTCACAGCCCACGGAATATTCACCACAATACGTGCTTCACGAGGACAGGATATATTCGCTGCATGTGGATTACTAAGCACTAAAGACAAACAGATATGAAAAAAAATAATGTTGCTATAGTTGGCAATGTGACAGGCAATGACGCTTCCTTACTCAACAACATGCTGAGTGCAGAAGGAATGTCAGGTTTATATACCGTTACTCTATACGGAGCTGACGGACAACCAGAACAGGATGCCCTGAAGGATGCTATAGATGATTGCTTGGATGAGGAAATTGATATTGACGCCATCGTTTGCCTGCCTTTGGCTCAAGCACCACACAAAGCTGTGAGACATGCATTGGCGGATGATTCTGCTACTATATTGCCAGTCATGATTTGTGACGAAACACGTTATATAACTGCAGGACAGGATGATATAGCGAAAAAGGCTGCATTGTTAGAACAGTGTCTGAAACGTGACCTCAGCATCCTTATGCCAAGAATTGCCATCATCTCTTCCAATAGCGAACAGGCTGATGCCATCAAGAAGATGCAAGAGGAAGGAAACAGTTTCTTTGGCCCTTTCTCTGACGAGATGTTAGAAAAAGAAGAAATCAGGGCTTTCGATGCTTTCATATTTGCTGACAAAGAGAATCAAGTTGAAGAACAAATAAAAAAGATTCTTGATGAAGACAAGTCTCCTGTCACTCTGCTTACAGGCATAGCACCATCTGTCGTGGCAACAGAGCCACACAATATTTATGACGCTTTGGCATTGGCAACAGATGTGGTAAGGAACAGAATATCTTACGACCTTCCACTAAAGAATCCATTACCAAAACTCTTTGTTGAAAAGAAAGAAGATGGTGACAAGGCACGCTTTGCAAAGAAGAAAGGTGGCTTCGACCCTTCAGCACATAAAAGGGAGAATGTAACATATACCACCCAACCTCCTGCTGTGGAAACACCTGCTGAGGAACAGATGGTGGAAGAGAGTTAAATTGAGAGGAACAACAAATGGACGTAAAAGAACTTCAAAACATAAAGCAGAGATATAACGTTGTAGGCAATTGCCCAGATCTCAATAGAGCTCTTGATATTGCCCTACAGGTTGCACATACCGATCTCTCCGTGCTTATTATCGGAGAAAGTGGTGTGGGTAAGGAGATAATCCCCCGCATCATTCACGACTATTCTCCACGCAAACGTGAGAAATATTTCGCAATAAACTGTGGCTCTATTCCTGAAGGCACCATCGATTCTGAACTCTTCGGACACGAAAAAGGTTCTTTCACAGGTGCTATCGGAGAGAGCGAGGGTTATTTCGGAGCTGCCAACAAGGGTACTCTGTTCCTTGACGAAGTGGGCGAACTGCCTCTTGCTACTCAGGCACGACTCCTGCGTGTTCTGGAGAATGGAGAGTATATCCGCGTGGGTGGTCAGGATGTCAGAAAGACTGATGTCCGCATCGTGGCTGCTACGAATGTAAATATACGCAAAGCCATTAGCGAAGGACGTTTTAGGGAAGACCTTTATTATCGTCTTAATACAATACCTATTCAGATGCCACCATTGAGGGATCGTGGAGAGGATATCATCCTTCTCTTCCGTCTCTTTGCTATGCAGATGTCCGAAAAATATCATCTGCCAAGAATACAGCTTTCAGAAGATG
This sequence comes from uncultured Prevotellaceae bacterium, assembly GCA_946539635.1. Taxonomy (GTDB): domain Bacteria; phylum Bacteroidota; class Bacteroidia; order Bacteroidales; family Bacteroidaceae; genus Prevotella. Next base: position 3,201 of record CAMNHS010000091.1, on the reverse strand, counting down.
CCAAACAGGTGATGCTGAAATATAAGTGGCCTGGTAATGTGCGTCAGCTGAAGAATATCACAGAGCAGATGTCTGTCCTCTGTACAAAGAGGGATATTGATGTGGATGATATTCTGAAATTCATTCCTATGAATGAGGAGAGTACCCAGTTGGCTACCATCCCATCTCAGGGCGGAGGAAGCAAAACATATGAAAGCGAAAGAGAAATGCTGTTTAAGATTCTCTACGAAATGCGAGGCAATGTCAGCGACCTGAGACGAGAAATCAATTCCCTGCGCCAGAAAATTGACGACGGGGCAGCAACAAAATATGTTCCCTACCCTGCTGCCGTTTCTGGATATAATCAGGCACAGGAGATTGCAGAACCCGAGAACCTGAATATTGCTGACGTAAATCGTGCTATGCTGGAAAAAGCTCTGGAACGTAATGGTGGAAACAGAAAAAAAGCAGCAAGGGACTTAGGCCTGTCTGATCGTACACTTTATAGAAGACTGAAAGAATATGGACTTTAAGAAATACATCATACTATCATTCATCTGCGTGGTGACATTGACAATGATTACGGCATGCTCCGTATCATATAAACTAAATGGTGCCAGCATCGATTACACAAAGACAAAGACAATACAGATAAACGATTTCCCTATTCGTGCATCTTATGTATGGGGACCAATGCAAACCATCTTTAACAACCAGTTGAAAGACATGTATGGCTCTTATACGAAACTGTCACAGGTAAAACGTAATGGTGACCTGAAGGTTGAGGGTGAGATAACACAGTATCAGCAGAGAAACAAGTCGGTATCAGCTGAGGGATATTCTGCTCAGACAGAATTGTCTATGACTGTTAATGTGCGCTTCACGAATACGAAGAACCACAAAGAGGACTTTGAGAGAAGCTTTACAGCAACAGCATCTTACGAGACAACACAAAACCTCAACTCTGTTCAGGAACAGTTAGTGACACAGATGTCAAAAGATTTATGTGAACAGATATTTAACGCAACAGTAGCAAATTGGTAATACATACACTCATATCACATCCAGAACGTCTGAATCGTCAGACCTTGTTGGACCTACGCAAGATAACAGCGGAGCATCCATACTATCAGCCTGCTCGCATCGCATTGCTTAAGAATCTCTTTTTGCTGCATGATCCGACATTCGATGACGAATTACGTCGTGCTGCCATCTTCCTGACTGACAGAAATGTGCTCTTTGACCTCGTTGAAGCCTCTCATTATGGAATAAAGGTTAAGCAGAACAACGAGGAAGAACCACTGGAAGAGATTGATTCTACAAGTCGTGCAGCATCACTCATTGATAAATTCCTCAACAATATTCCTGTTGATGACACTATCAGTTCATCTTCCAAGAAGCCTACTGAGGCTGATGCAAGAAATGACTATATGAGTTACCTGTTGTCAATAGATACAACAGTAACAGAAAGCAAAGACCCTACTCTCGACATCATCGACGACTTCCTCACCAATGCTGGTGGAAAGCTAACCCTCAAGGAAAAGACAGAATATGTTCCTGAGGTAGAGATGGCTAACGATAGCGAAGAGAGTCCTATAGAGGATAATGAGGTTGTAACCGAGAATATGGCTAACATATATATCAAACAAGGTAACTACGCCAAAGCCTTGACCGTTATGAAAGCCATCAACAAAAAGACAAAAAAGAAAAATCCTTATTTTGAAGATCAGGAGAGATTCCTTAAGAAGTTAATAATTAGTCAACAAAAATAATAATTTAAAATTTTAAAAACAATGTACACATTACTTGTAATTCTTATTGTTTTAGCAGCATTGCTAATGATTGGTATCGTTCTTATTCAAGAGTCAAAAGGTGGTGGCCTGGCATCAGGTTTCGCCAGTGCTAACAGCGTTGCCGGCGTTCGCCAGACAACCAACTTCATCGAAAAGGCTACATGGACTCTTGCTGCTGCTATGGTAGTTATCAGCATTGCATGTGCTTATACTGCACCACAGTCAGTAACAGAAGGTTCTGTAATCGAAAATGCTGCTACAGAGCAGGCTAACACTAATCCTCAGAACGTACAGGGATTTGGTGCTGCTCCACAGAAGCAGGCTACAGACAGCGCTGCTAAGAAGTAAAAAAATCTTTACCACACATTCACAAACCCTTATATAGTTTCCAAAACATATCGCCATGATAAATCTTATCAAGATTCTGATGCCCTCTATCATTATCGCCGCAGTGTTCGTATTGTCAATCTGGGGTGCATACAGGTTGCTCTTTGCAAAGGTGCTTTGGAAAAAATGTCTGGCATTGTTTCCATTGCTGTTGCTATATATAATAGTATATGGCTTCACCTTTGGTTTCTGGCAGTTGAATATCAAAGAGGTGATATACGAGAGTCCTGACATCCCAAAGGCTTTCGACGGATATAAGATAGTACAGGTTACAGATCTGCATAGTGGTGGTAGTTTCTGGGGACCATATAAGGGTTTGGTGAAAGATGGTTTTGAGAAAATCAATGCATTGCATCCCGACCTCATCTGCATGGTGGGAGATATGCAGAATTTCCTGCCATCAGAATTGGAGGAGCTTAAGGAGGAAATGACTTCTCTGAAGGCAAAGGATGGAGTGCTTTCCGTAATGGGCAATCATGACTATTGTGCATATTCAAACTTCTCTCCTGCAAGACAGGCTCAAGAGATACGACGTACCCGTGATGTGCATAGGTCTTTCGGATGGAAGATATTGGTTGACGAACACTTCTACCTGCATCGTGACAGCGATAGCATCCTCGTAGTAGGCGAAGAGAACTGGGGCCTGAAGCCTTTCCCACAACTGGGAAATATCAAGAAGGCCATCAAAGGGGTTTCTATCAATCCTGCTACAAAGACCGCTAACACATTCTCGCTGTGTCTCTCTCATGACCCAAATGCATGGAAGCATCATATCATGCCAGTCTTCATCCCTAACATAACACTTGCCGGACACACTCATGGAGCACAGTTCTCATTCCTCGGATGGCATCCTATAAAATATGCCTATGATGAATGGGGAGGCGAATATTATGTTCCAATGAAAGATGGCTCAAACTCTAAGGCTATGCTAAGTGTCTCTACAGGCTTTGGTGGCAATCTTCCATTCCGCTTCGGAATGCCCCGCGAAGTAGTTGTTATAACACTAAAGAAAAGTAAATAACGGTTAATGGTTAACGTTTAA
>CAMNHS010000090.1 GCA_946539635.1 uncultured Prevotellaceae bacterium | reverse complement strand
GGGTCTGTTACATTCTCATATACCTCGCTGATGAGTTTCGCCCCTACCCTCGTCTCAATGGCATTGAGAATTTTGAAGGAATAGGTGATGGGAGGTTTCTTGACAGAAACAACCTCTCCCACCTTAACAGTCCTTGCCGGTTTGAGAGTCTGTCCGTCAACGGTAACCCTGCCATTCTTACAAGCGTCTGCAGCGATGGTACGGGTTTTGAATATGCGAGCAGCCCATAGCCACTTGTCAAGGCGGGCCGTCTCCTGATACTTCAGGCTACTTGCCATAGGTCTTGTTCTTTAATCTCTCCCAAGCCAGCTCCTCATATTTTGTGCCTGGGCGTCCATAGTTGGCAAAAGGATAGATACTGATACCGCCGCGAGGAACAAAGAGTCCCAGGACCTCTATATATTTTGGGTCCATGAGTTTTATGAGATCCTTCATGATAATGTTCACGCAGTCCTCATGGAAGTCACCATGATTTCTGAATGAGAAGAGATACAGTTTCAAGCTCTTGCTCTCCACCATCTTCTTGTCAGGCATATACATTATCTTTATCTCTGCAAAGTCAGGCTGTCCCGTTATAGGGCAGAAAGATGTGAACTCGGAACAGTTGAACTGTACCCAGTAGTCATTGTCGGGATGCAGGTTGTCGAAAGTCTCAAGCACATCAGGATTATAATCCATCATGTACTCTGTCTTTCTTCCCAAGGCTTTAAGGCCACTATTCTTCCTGTCTGTCATCAATATTATCTCCGTTGGTTGGTTTCATTATCTCCTCGAAGTTGGTAACGCCAGCCTCAACAAGGATATTGTACCACTGCAGCAGCTTCTTTATGTCTGAAGAATGTACGCGGTCTCTGTCGAAGTTAGGCAGAAATTTTGCCATATACTCCTGCAGCTCTGCACCGCTTGCCTTCTTGTAATCGAGAGATGCCTTCTTGCCACCTTCCATATCACGAAGAGCACAAAGGATTTCCCCTAATGGTTTGTCATCATCTTCTGTGTACATGCAGATGTCTGCAAGGGATGTTACACGATCGTTTATGAAAGCAGGGATACGCTTATGGTCTAAGAGTCCCTCTACGATAAGGTTACCTTTTGCACGTGATACGAGTTCATATAATCCAGGTTTTCCTGAGATAGCTAAAATAGTCTTTGCCATATTTCTTCTATTTGTTTTTGTAAATCTTTATTTCCATCATTATCAATTACGAAATCTGCTCTCTCTGCCACTTTTTCCTGTGGATATTGTGCATCAATCCATTGCTCTGCTTTTTTTCGGGATATGCCGTCACGGGACATTATTCTCTCTATCCTCACCTCTCTGGGAGCTGTTACGGCTATCACCTTGTCAACATACTGTTCCAGATGAGCCTCGTATATTATAGCGCACTCCATCCATTCGCATCCGGAATCGAGGAAGTCTTTGATAACAGCAGGATGCACAATGCTGTTTATTGCCAGTTTATTCTTTTCCGATTTCAGTAAAAAGGCGGCAATAGTCTGTTTGTCGAGTCCTCCTATTAACTCTTTTAGCCGCTGCCTTATCTCTGGCGATTGTGCTATGAGTCTTTTTGCTGCATTATCGGTATCATATATCTCTACTCCCCTTTCGCGGAGCAGTGAGCAAACATACGATTTTCCTGCTCCTATACCTCCTGTAAGACAATACCTCATTGCGTACGCTCAATTACGTAGTCCACTGCTGTCGTCGTAAGCCAGGCCTTGAGGACATAGTCAGGCTTTGAGGTAATAGAGAGTTTCAGTTTATCCTTTGACAAACGCTCTGCGAGGTCTTCAGCATTTACAGTTACTGTGAACTGCTCTGCCCTTAACCGATTGGCCATCGAAGCGCCAACAGATACCTTTACATCCACTCTTCCCGGGAAAGTCTTCAGCAATAACTGAGGAGGCAGATTGATAGCTGTTACAGGAACATTGAGTACCTTTTCTGTCAGTCGGTCAACAATTACGCGTACCTTTGCCTGACTGATATTGGTCTTTGCGCCCCAGATGCGAGCAACAGGAACGATTTTTGTTACCGAATTATCTACGTCCTCAATATCCTTTGGCTCTGTATATACGGCATTGATAGTATCAAGAGCACTCTTTGATGCCATCACTACTACGCTGTCAGGACTTATTTTTACATCCATGACGTAGAAATTTGTCTTGGCAGTAGCAGTACCACTATATATCAGCGGTACCTTCTTTTGTGAGCCGTGGCTATAGTAGAAATCCAGATGGTCGGCCTTAATGGATAATATGGTACATGTCTCTCCAAAGCGTGTGCGAAGCAGTTTCTGCAGGTCAGAAGGAGATACAACTCCCTTACTCTGCTGACCGGCATACAGATGGAACGGCAAACGGACTACGCGCATATTGTCAAAATAGAGATATTTGACAAGATAGTAGCCCTTATCTCTCACCAGCACCTTTATGGTATCAGGGAGAGGTTCTGTTATAACAGTATTTCCCGGAACTTCTGTTAACTCCAGACGCACCTCTACATCTGTTTCATACGTTTCATTTAATGTAGTGAGAATCCAAAAGACTCCACTCATCAACAGAAAGTAGAGAAAGACAAAGAAATCTTTGGAGATGAAGCGCTTCATTTACTTCGTCTGCTGGGCAGCAGCGTTTGCAAACACATAGTTTTTATCAACGTTGATGACAACACCCTTGGATATTTCCACATCAACGCTACCATCTTCTATGTTCACCTTTTTAATGGTGCCATACATACCACCAGCAGTAATAATTCTCATACCTTCAGAAAGAGAATTCTGGAAATTGCGAATTTCCTTCTGCTTTTTCTGTTGTGGACGAATCATGAAAAAATACATAATGGCGAAGATAGCCACCATCATTATAATCATAGAGTAGCCACCGCCTTGTGCTGACTGTGCAGCAAGAATTACATTTGTCATAATATTTTCTTTATTTTAAGATTTTTCTCTTTTGCTATTGCATCCAGGATACCGTTTATAAACTTTCCTGATTTTGGTGTAGAATATTCATTTGCCAATTCCACATACTCATTGATGGTAACAGGGATTGGTATCTTTGGAAAGTTTATCATCTCAGCTATTGCCAGTTGCATGATGACTATATCCATCTTGGCAAGTCTTGAGAAATCCCATGCCTGACAGGCTTCCTGTATATACTGCTGATATTCCTCAGCATTCTTCAATGTTGCATAAAGTAACTGATGGGCATATTCCTCATCATCGTTGTCTCTATATTCAGGCAACAATTCCTGTTCACTTCCTGCCTTCTCGTCAAAACGGCTAATTGTTTTCAACACAAAGGTATCGATAATATCTTTGTCGCCATTCCAATAGATGCTTTCTGATTCCAGAATATCATTAAGGCTCTCGTTATCCAGGATATGCTTTTTGTAAAGCTGTTTCCACATTGCTTTACAATCCTCATAACTGGAGCCAACATCACATTTTACTGTTTCATCTTCCTGCATCTCGAGGAGCAGATTCTTCACAAATTCAGCCTTCTGTTCCCAAATATCTCCATTAGTCTCCACGAAACTGCGCAACTGGGTATTCCCTTCCAGCTGTAACGCAAATTTATTGTTTATAAAAGCATTTTGGGGTACCTCCCTACCCTCGCGTTCTGCTTTGGTGTTAATGATATCGTAACGCTTGCGAGCCATCTTGGTAATGGCACAAATGAGTAGGAGAAGGTTATTGTACAATTGGTATGCCTTAGACAATGATATTTTCAACTCACTGTCTGCCTTTGTCATATTACTTTCCCCATTCTGGGAGTAAGCATACGCTAACTGAACTACTTTAATACGTATAAGATCGCGATTTACCATGTTGCAAAGGTACGAAAAAAAGTGAAGAGAGAAAAGTGAAGGGTGAAGAATTTATATGCGTTCTGTTAAAAAAACCTAAAAATCTCGCTTGTACCTCCCACCTCTTACCTCTTACCTCTAAACTCTAAACTTTTTTTTGTACCTTTGCACCCGCTTTTAAAGAAAAAGCTGCTTTTTGAAGCATCCGTGTGATGGTGAATTAAGCATTTTATCAACTTAATTTAGAGTAACACAAAGTTATGTTAGAAATCAGTCTTACAGGTACCAAGCGTACCGAAACAGGTAAAAGAGCATCACGTTTGATGCGTAAGGAAGGTCTTGTTCCATGTAACCTTTATGGTGAGAAGAAGGGTGAGAACGGTTTGCCAGAGGCATTAGCATTCTCTATTCCATTCTCAGAGCTCCGCAAGGCTATCTACACTCCTCACATCTATGTCATCAATCTTAACATCGACGGTGAAAGCCACATGGCTATCACAAAGGAGATGCAGTTCCACCCAGTAACAGATGCACCTTTGCACGTTGACTTCCTTGAGATAACTCCTGAAAAGCCAATCACAGTAGGTATTCCTGTTAACCTCGTTGGTCTTGCTGCTGGTGTACGCCTCGGTGGTCGTATGTCACTCTCTATCCGTCAGATTAAGGTTACAGCTCCATATAGTCAGATTCCAGAGAAGCTTGACGTTGACGTTACAGCTCTCGAAATCGGTAAGTCAATCAAGGTTGGCGACCTTTCTTACGAAGGCATCACCCTTGCAACCGCTCCAGAGGTTATCGTATGCTCTGTGAAGATGACACGTGCTGCTATGTCAGCCGCTGCTGCTGAGGAAGCCGCTTCATAATGGAGAAATATCTCATAGTTGGTCTCGGTAACCCCGGACCCGAATATCACGAAACGCGTCACAACGTCGGTTGGATGGCTGTTGACGCGTTTGCAAAAAGCCAAGACGCTATGTTTGAGGACAAGCGTTTTGGCTTTCTTGCAGAAACCTCTGTGCGAGGACGTAAGCTTTTACTGCTGAAGCCCACTACATTCATGAATCTATCTGGTAATGCAGTACGTTATTGGTTGGAGAAGGAAAACATTCCCAACAACCATCTTCTCGTTATCGTTGATGATAAGGATCTTCCTCTCGGAAAATTCCGTCTCAGGGGAAAAGGTTCTGGTGGCAGTCACAATGGTTTGGGACACATCCAGCAACTCATTGGTCAGGACTATGCCCGTCTCAGGATTGGCATAGGCAGCGATTTCTCTCGTGGGCAGCAGGTGGATTATGTTTTGGGAAAATTTTCTGACGAAGAGAAAACGACTCTGTCACCAATTTTCGACACCTCACAAGAAATCATAAAGTCATTTGTCCTTGCAGGTGTTGATGTCACGATGAATCAGTTTAACAGAAAATAAAAAAAGTCCGGCAAATGTCGGACTTTTTTATTGTTAATAGTCTAAAGTCTTACCTCTCACCTCTTACCTCTCACCTCTTACCTCTCTTAGAAGCGTCTTCCTCCTCCGAAGCCACCGCCACCGCCGAAGCCCCCTTGGTTACCTCCGCGCCAGCCGCCTCTGTTTCCGCCGCCTTCCCTGCCGCCTTC
>CAMNHS010000089.1 GCA_946539635.1 uncultured Prevotellaceae bacterium | reverse complement strand
GTATGTTCCTGCGATTTGGAGAAGTAGTCCGGGCCAGCCGATGGTGAAGTCGGCTATGGTGGCTGCGATGCTGCCTGTGAGGACGAACTCGCCAAGACCTCCGAGGACTTCTGCTGACATAACGACGCCTGCGAGTATTGGCAATGTCGCCTTACGGAAGTGTTGGGCTGCAAGACCTGCTATGAGAGCAAGGATGATGAGCTTAACAGTCATCACTTGCAGCATTCCCCATGCTGGCATGCCTGTGGCATAGTGGTTTACCAACGGGGAGAGGACTGCCGCCAAAAGGGCTGGCTTCCACCCAAACTGATATGCGCCTGCCATAATGACGAACGACAGGGGAGCAAGCATTATTCCGCCTTGGGGAATGAGGTGACATACTTGGGGCAACACAAGGTTGCTAAGAATGAAGACAGCGGCCCAAAAGTAGGTGCGCGCTTCGTTGAAAGCTAGAGAGAACATCACTTAACCAATAACCCTTACAGTCCCAGTGACTTCTTTATTTCTGCGATGCGTGCATCGGCTTTGGCGTTGGCGTCTTCGTAGTTGCCATCGAAGCCTGGTACTGGTACTTCGCAGTAGAACTTTATCTTTGGCTCTGTGCCTGAAGGACGTACAGATATCTTCATGCCGTCTTCTGTGAACCACTGCAGCACATTTGCTGTAGTTGGCATATCGAGGGCAGTCTCCTTGCCATCAGCATACTGCTTGAGGCTCTTATAGTCCTTGATACATACTACCTTGCTGCCTGCTATCTCTGTTGGTGGGCAAGCACGGAAGTCTTCCATCATCTTCTTTATCTCGTCGGCACCGCTCTTTCCTGGCTTGGTGACACTAACAGCAGCCTCCTTCTGGAAGCCATATTCCTTATAGATGTCGAGGAGCAGGTCGTAGAGTGTCTTACCCTGATCTTTTGCCCATGCAGCAATCTCGCAGATGAGACAGATAGAAGCAGGAGCATCCTTATCGCGTACCTTATCGTATGGCAGATAGCCGAATGACTCTTCACCACCACCGATGTACTTACGCTTGCCTTCGTTGACACGAATGCGGTAAGCAATCCACTTGAAGCCTGTATATTCGTCGAAGCATTCTACACCATTAGCGCGAGCTATCTTTGCTATGAGCTCAGAGGTAACGATGGTCTTTACCATGAAGTCGGTAGGATTGAGCTGTCCGAGTGCCTTCTTGTTCTTAATGGTGTACCAATAGAACATACATGCTGTCTGGTTGCCATTGAGTATCTGCCACTCGCCCTTATCGTTACGACATACTATAGCGAGGCGGTCAGCATCAGGGTCGGTAGCCACTACGAGGTCGGCATTGAGCTTTGTGCCGAGCTTCATGCCAAGAGTCATTGCCTCGGCATTCTCCGGGTTTGGAGAAACAACTGTTGGGAAGTTGCCATCAACAACCATCTGCTCAGGTACTACATTGATGTTCTGGAACCCCCAAGAACGCAAGCACAATGGTACGAGAACACGTCCTGTGCCGTGCATAGCAGAATAGACGATGTTGAGGTCTTTGTTGCGAAGGATGACATCCTGATCGATCATACCCTCCTTAACGGCACACATATAGTCGTAGTCCATCTCGCCACCGATGATATGGAGAAGGTCTGGGTTGAGGTCCCACTTAACGTCTTCTATCTTCACCTTCTTCACTTCTTCTACGATGCCTACATCATGTGGCTGCAGCACTTGTGAACCGTCTTCCCAGTAAGCCTTATAGCCATTGTACTCACGAGGGTTGTGGGATGCTGTTACGTTAACACCACACTGTGCTCCGAGCTGACGGATGGCGAAAGAGATTTCTGGGGTTGGGCGCAGGCTCTCAAAGAGATATGCCTTGATGCCATTGGCAGTAAAGATTGCTGCTACTGTCTCAGCAAACATACGTCCGTTGTTACGGCAGTCATGACCTATTACAGCAGCCAAATCCTTACGACCAGGGAAAGCCTTCAGAACGTAGTTGGCAAAACCTTGGGTTGCCATACCTACGATATATTTGTTCATGCGGTTGGTACCAGCACCCATGATGCCACGAAGACCACCAGTACCGAACTCCAGCAACTGATAGAAGGCATCAATGAGGTCGGTCGGATCGCTGTTGTCCAACATTGCCTGTACTTCCTTACGGGTTTCTTCATCAAAAGAGGGGGACAGCCACTCCTGTGCCTTCTGGCGACACTGGGCTATCAAAGCTTCATTGTTTTCCATTTTTTTGTATGTGTTTAGGTTGAAAAATTTTAAATTACACGCTGTTTGCAAAGATATGAAAAAAAATCATAGTAACCTAATATGTTTGTTATTTTTTTATAATTTTTTTCTATTTGCCTTGTAGAATTATACTTTTTTGTTATTTTTGCACGATAGATGAAGACCGAATTACTCTTAGTTGGTAAAACCACAGACAAACATCTTCAGGCAGGTATTGATGATTATGTGGGTCGCATAGGGCATTATATGCCTTTTGCCCTTACTGTCATCCCGGAGTTGAGAAATACGAAATCACTCTCAGAAGACCAGCAGAAGACGTTGGAGGGAGAGGCGATACTGAAACTGTTGCAGCCCTCGGACACGCTGGTGATTCTTGACGAGAAGGGTAGGGAATACCGCTCTGTGGAATTTGCCTCGTGGCTGGCAAAACGGCAACAGACAGCACGACGGCTGGTGTTCCTCATCGGAGGGCCTTATGGCTTTTCGGATGCTATCTACGAAAGGGCAAACGAGAAGATATCACTCTCGAAGATGACATTCTCACACCAGCTGGTGAGACTGATTTTTGCAGAGCAACTATACCGAGCATGTACTATTAACAAAAACGAACCATACCATCATGAATAAGAAACTTTTCTTTCTATTAACTTTTCACTTTTCACTTTTCACTTTTCACTTTTCACTTGCCCAAAACACCACTTCCCCTGGCGCTCGCTGGTGGTGGTTAGGAAGTGCTGTAGATAAGGAAAATCTAAAATGGAACATGGAGCAGTATGCCAGTCACGGCATCGGTGCTCTGGAGATTACTCCGCTATATGGAGTGAAGGGTAATGAGGCAAATAATATCGACTACCTCACTCCGAAATGGATGGAGATGTTGAAATATGTGGAGGCTGAAGGAAAGCGTTTGGGTATTCAGATAGATATGAATAATGGTACGGGATGGCCCTTCGGTGGTCCTACGACACCTATTGAGGAGGCAGCCTGCAAGGCTGTGGTGATAGACACTATTGTTACTAGGGCAAACTATGACAAGGGTATCGACTTCGTTGTTCCTGCGAAGGAGAAGAAATATGCGAAGTTGGACTTTGTGCAATGTTATCCTACAAACGAGAAAGACAAGGTTCGTGTGATAGCCCTTTATGTCAGCCGCACCCGTCAGCAGGTAAAGCGTGCTGCACCAGGTGGACAGGGATATGTGATAGACCATTTTGACAAGGATGCCGTAAAGCATTATCTGGAAAAGTTTGACAAGGCTTTCAGCGAGACAAACACACCTTGGCCTAATACCATCTTTAATGACTCGTATGAGGTGTATGGTGCTGACTGGACACCTACCTTGCCAGCAGAATTTGAGAAACGCAGAGGATACTCCCTGAAGGAGAATATTAACAAACTGGTGGATAGAGACCCACAGGTGGTGAGTGACTATAGAGAGACGCTTTCGGACATGCTGCTGGATAATTTCACAAAACAATGGGTAGCATGGGCACATAGCCATAATATGAAGGTAAGAAATCAAGCGCATGGTTCTCCAGCAAACCTGTTAGACTTATATGCTGCTGTTGATATACCAGAGATAGAGGGTTTCGGACTTTCGGAATTTGGTATAAAGGGATTGCGCGTAGATCCTGGTATGACGAAGTTGAATGACTCTGACTACTCGATGTTTAAATATGCTCCGTCTGCAGCACACGTAAGTGGTAAGAACCTCGTGTCATCAGAGACCTTTACATGGCTGACGGAACATTTCCGCACCTCGCTGTCGCAGATGAAGCCCGACCTGGACCTGATGTTCTGTGCAGGTGTAAACAGAATGTATTTCCACGGCATCTGCTATTCTCCAAAGGACGACCCTTGGCCAGGATGGAAATTCTATGCTTCTATAGATATGTCGCCTACAAACAGCATCTGGCGCGATGCGGAATATTTCAACCGCTACGTAAAGAACTGCCAGACAATGTTGCAGAGCGGAAAGCCAGATAATGATGTGCTGGTATATTTCCCCGTGCGCAACCTTTGGAAAGATAATACGAAGACGCTGCTGATGCAGTTTGCTATTCATAACCTTGGAGAATTGGCCCCTGCCTTCAAACGTTCTATCTTGGAACTTGACTCGCTGGGCTATGACTGCGACTATATATCTGACCGCCAGTTGCTGGCTTGCCAGTCAGCAGCACTCGCAAATGGTGCCTGTGGCATCATGACGGAGGCTGGAATACAGTATAAGGCATTGCTGATTCCTGCTGGCGCCATACTGACGCCAGCATTGAAAGAGCATATTACGAAATTGCAGAAGCAGGGTGTGAGCATCATATATGGTAATGATGAGAAGAAATTGCGAGAGGTGGCTGTGCCGGAGATGATGAAGACACAATATGGTCTGAAGATGATACGCAGAAAGTCTGACGTTGGGTATGATTATTTCATTGCCAACCTGACACCAAATGATGTTGATGGCTTCGTAACATTGGCAGTACCATTTAAGGACGCACAATGGTTTGAACCGCTGACAGAGAAATCGTTTGCTGCAAATATAGAAGAAAATAGTGTCAGGATAAATCTCCGTTCGGGTGAGTCTATCATACTGCATACCTTCCTGACACCTCAGAATGCAGAACTGCCGGAACGTCGTGTTACGGAGGCTTTTGGTTCAGAGATTCCACTGGATGGCAAATGGACTCTAAAGTTTACAGAGGAGGCACCAAAGGTAAATGGTACCTTTACCCTCGATGCTCCGCAGACGTGGGAGACACTTTCCCAAGAAACTGCTGTAACAATGGGAACAGGTATCTATGAGACAACCTTCAAGATGGGTAAGCCAGAGGGACAATATGCTATTGACCTGGGTGACGTTAGAGAGTCTGCAAGGGTATATATAAATAATGTGTTCGTAGGATGTGCATGGAGCGTGCCATACATACTGAATGTTGACAGTTCTGTGCTGAAAAAGGGTAAGAATGCTCTTCGCATCGAGGTGACAAACCTACCTGCCAACCGTATTGCAGACCTTGACAGAAAAGGGGTAGAGTGGAGAAAGTTTGAGGAAATTAATGTGGTGGATATAAAATACCAGAAGACTAAATATAACAATTGGGCTCCTGTGCCATCGGGCTTGAACTCGAAAGTAAGACTTTATTCTGTGGAATAGTGCTAAACGTTTAATGGTTATTGGTAATGAGTTCTTGACCTTTGACAATTATTTTTAGTTTTTTTTGAGAAAAATTTGGTAGTTTGAAAAAAAAGTATTACCTTTGCACCCGCAATTGAGAAAAATGATTGTTGCACCCTTAGCTCAGTTGGTAGAGCAACTGACTCTTAATCAGTGGGTCCAGGGTTCGAATCCCTGAGGGTGTACAAAGAAAACCGGTAAACAGAAATGTTTATCGGTTTTTTGTATTTAAAACCTGAAACCTG
>CAMNHS010000088.1 GCA_946539635.1 uncultured Prevotellaceae bacterium | reverse complement strand
CGCTCTTGTTTTTCGAGGCGGAGCCTCAAAGAACGCGTCGGTAGCGACGAACGCAATGCCCCCGTTGAGTCACAAGTCAAAGTGTTAACTTCGCCTTATAACCGCTCGGCATAACATCATCGTCGTTACTTCTTTCATTTTCTTTGTTAAACAGTTTTGATTATGTGATAAAATTTTGCGTTAAGCGGCTGCAAAAGTATGCAAATTTCAGATAACTACCAAATATTTTCCAAAATATTTTTACTTTTCTGCACACAAAAGAACCTTTGAGTATGAAAAGATTCCGTTTTCGTTTTGGTTTTACCCAAATTTTTTGTACTTTGACTTCGTCGAAGGTACTTCGTCATGGAAATAAAATCAAAAAAATGTTTTTTTATTTGTATTTCTCATAACTTAATCGTACCTTTGCACTCAAAATAAATGATAAGGTAATGAATATATTAGAACTTTCAGAACAGGAGATAGGTCGTAGAGAGAGCCTGCAGGAGTTGAGGAACATGGGTATTGACCCGTATCCGGCAGCTGAGTATCCAACAGATGCTTTTTCAACAGACATCATAAAAGAGTTTAAGGATGATGCCCCACAGCGTGATGTATGTATCGCCGGTCGTATGATGTCACAACGCATCATGGGTAAGGCTGCATTCATAGAACTGCAGGATTCAAAGGGCCGCATACAGGTGTATATCACTCGTGATGACCTTTGCCCAGGCGAGGACAAGGAACTTTATAACAAGGTGTTTAAGAAATTGCTCGATATTGGTGACTTTATCGGTATCAAGGGCTTCGTGTTCCGTACCCAGATGGGTGAGATATCTGTTCACGCAAAAGAGATGACTGTTCTGGCAAAGTCGCTGAAACCATTGCCTATAGTAAAATATAAGGATGGCGTGGCTTATGATAAGTTTGACGACCCGGAATTGCGCTATCGCCAGAGATATGTTGACCTGGTGGTTAACGAGGGAGTGAAGGATACTTTCTTGAAGCGTGCTACGGTATTGAGGACTCTCAGAAAGGTGCTCGACGATGCTGGATATACAGAGGTAGAGACACCAACTCTGCAGTCTATTGCCGGTGGCGCTTCTGCAAGACCTTTCATAACACACTTTAATGCCCTGAATATTCCAATGTATATGCGTATAGCGACGGAACTGTATCTGAAAAGACTCATCGTGGGTGGCTTCGAAGGCGTATATGAGATTGGTAAGAATTTCCGTAATGAGGGTATGGACAAAAACCATAATCCGGAGTTTACCTGTATGGAGCTGTATGTGTCATACAAGGACTATAACTGGATGATGTCATTTACCGAAAAACTGCTTGAGGAGATATGTATCGCCGTAAATGGTAAGCCGGAAACTGAGATTGACGGCAAGGTGATATCTTTTAAGGCTCCTTTCCGACGCCTGCCTATCTTGGACGCAATAAAGGAAAAGACTGGCTATGACCTCTCTGAGATGTCGGAAGAAGAGATGCGTGAGGTAGCAAAGAAACTGGAGATAGAGGTTGACGAGACAATGGGTAAGGGTAAGCTGATTGACGAGATATTTGGTGAGACCTGTGAAGGTACCTTCATACAGCCTACCTTCATTACCGACTATCCTGTCGAGATGTCGCCTCTGACAAAGATGCACCGCTCAAAGGCTGGTTTGACAGAACGCTTTGAGCTGATGGTAAACGGTAAGGAGTTGGCAAATGCTTATTCAGAGCTCAATGACCCAATAGATCAGGAAGAGCGTTTCATTGACCAGATGAAACTTGCTGACAAGGGTGATGACGAGGCGATGATAATAGACCACGACTTCTTGCGTGCCCTGCAGTATGGTATGCCTCCAACATCAGGTATCGGCATCGGTATTGACCGATTGGTGATGCTGATGACGGGTAATGCCTTCATACAGGAGGTGCTCTTCTTCCCACAGATGAAGCCGGAACCAAAGCAGCCAAAGGCAAGCGAAGAGGAATGGACATCAATAGGTGTCGCAAAAGAGTGGATACCTCTCTTCAACAAGGCTGGCTATTATCTGCTGAGCGACCTGAAAGACGTGAAGGCACAGAAGCTGCAGATGGATGTGTGTGGAGTAAACAAGAAGTTTAAATTGGGGTTGGATAATCCAAAGGTGGAAGAGTTCCAGGCATACATTGATGCAGCTAATAAAGGTTAACGGTTAAAGACTTGAAACTAGAAACTTGAAACGATGGACTATATAGTATCTGCAAGGAAATATCGTCCGCTGACATTTGATAGCGTGGTGGGACAGAGTTCGCTGACCACAACGTTGAAGAATGCTGTTAGCAGCGGAAAACTGGCTCATGCATACCTGTTCTGCGGACCTCGTGGAGTGGGAAAAACTACATGTGCCCGCATCTTTGCAAAGGTGATAAACTGTCTTACGCCAACTGCTACAGGAGATGCCTGTGGAGAGTGCGAAAGCTGTAAGGCATTTGCAGAAGGACGTTCGCTGAACATTTTCGAACTGGATGCTGCCTCCAACAATGGCGTGGAGCAGATAAAAACCTTGATGGAGCAGACGCACATACCACCTCAGACAGGAAAATATAAGGTGTTTATCATTGACGAGGTGCATATGCTTTCTACGCAGGCTTTCAATGCCTTCCTGAAGACTTTGGAAGAGCCACCAGCACATGTTATCTTTATTCTTGCTACAACAGAAAAGCATAAGATACTGCCTACTATCATTTCACGTTGTCAGATATATGATTTTGAGCGCATGTCTGTACAGGATATGGTAAACCATCTGAAATATGTAGCAAAGAATGAAGGCATTACATACGAGGAAGAGGCTTTGAACGTGATTGCTGAGAAAGCTGATGGTGGAATGAGAGATGCGTTGTCAATATTCGACCAGGCTGCATCATTCTGTCAGGGAAATATAACACGTCAGAAGGTGTTGGAAGACCTCAATATGCTCGATGCAGACAATTATTTCAAGATTATTGATTTGGCTCTTGAAAATAAGGTTAGTGAGGTAATGCTGATTGTTAACAATATCTTCTCACATGGCTTTGATGGAGGACTGATGATAAATGGTCTTGCTTCGCATGTGAGAAACGTATTGATGTCATCAGACGAGAGGACTACACAACTGATAGAAACAAGTGAGGCACAACGTCGGAAATATGCTGAGCAGGCAAAACGTTGTACCCCGAAATTCTTATACAAAGCCCTGAAGTTGCTTAACCAATGTGACCTCAGCTACAGGCAGAGCAGTAATAAACGACTGCTTGTGGAGCTAACCCTGATACAGGTGGCCCAGATAACACAGGAGGAAGATGGGGAAAGCGCGGGGCGTAGCCCTAAGAAGCGTCTAAAATCCCTGTTTAACCTGCTCACGCTCCCTCAGGGAACGGTGCAGAAGAGTGAAGAGAGAAGTGCTGCAGCAACAAAGCCAGTCGTTATGGCTGAGCCAAAGAAGGTTGTTGACGTAGAGCCAAAGAAACTTAACATTAACTCACTCGGAGGTTCTTTCGCTTCTTTGAAAGCAAAGAAGGAGAGAAAGGAAGATGTGTACTCATTGGGAGATACTGCCAATGAGAATGAGAAATTTACAGAGGAGGATGCTAAGAGAGAATGGCTGAGGATGTGTAACCTCCTGGCTCAGAATGCAAAAGATATGGCATTGGCGTCACGTATGCATAATGTTCTTGTCAAGATGACTGAATGTCCAAAGATTGAGGCAGTATTCGAGAATACCATGTTGAAGGACGATGTGGAAAGTATATTGCCACGAGTGAAGAGTGAGCTTGCAAAACTGCTGCATAACGGAAAACTCACAATTACTACAAGGCTGGCAAAAAAAGAGGAGATAGTAAGGAAACTTACTCCTCAAGAAATTTTCGACAAGATAATGGAAACCAATCCTGCTTTTGCAAGGATGCAGAAACAATTGGGATTGAAACTGGAAAGGTGAGACGAATTTAGGGAAGTGAGAAGGGCATGAAAGAGTAATCTTCAATGCTCAATGTTCAATTACCTAAACGAATCGGTAAGTAGTTTTATTTCAACCTGTGGAGTGATGCGTTCGTAGAGTATGTTGTAAACGGCATCAAGGATAGGCATGTTGACGTGCATGTGGCGGTTTATCTCTTTCATACACTTCGTACCATAATATCCTTCTGCTACCATTTCCATCTCCATTTGTGCGGACTTGACAGAATAGCCCTTGCCAATCATAGTACCGAAGGTTCTGTTGCGTGAGAAGTTGGAATAGCCTGTAACCAACAGGTCACCAATATATGCAGAGTCCTCCATCTTACGTTGTGTAGGATGTACACAGGTAAGGAAACGTGACATCTCCTGAAGGGAATTTGACATCAATACGGCTTGGAAGTTATCACCATATTTCAAGCCAGCGCAGATGCCCGCAGCAATAGCATATACATTTTTAAGAACAGAACCATATTCTATACCGATGACGTCTGAAGAGGTCTTGGTCTTGATATATCGTCCTTTAAGAACATTAGTGAAGGATTCTGCCTTCTCTTTATCGGAACAGGCAACGGTAAGATATGACAGACGCTCAAGTGCAACCTCTTCTGCGTGAGAGGGACCACCGATGCAGGCGAGATTGTCGTAAGGTACATCGAAGACTTCGTGGAAGTATTCAGAACATACGAGGTTCTCATCTGGCACAATACCTTTGATGGCAGTTACAATAAATTTGTCACGTATTGGTACACGTAGTTTGCGGAGGTGATTCTTGAGGTATGGGGAAGGGGTTACCAATACGAGGGTATCGTAATTCTTTACGATATCATTGATATCGGATGTAAAGTATATTTCATTGATATCGAAATGAACTGACGTAAGATATGCAGGATTGTGTTCTAAGCGCTTAAAGTCGTTAATCCTGTCATCACGACGCATGTACCACCCGATATGATGGGTGTTATTAACGATAATCTTAGCGATAGCAGTTGCCCAGCTGCCGCCTCCTATGATAGCTATTTTTCCGCAGTCAAACATTTAGTACATTAATGATATTATTTTGTAAGCCAATGTCTGGGGTACAAGTTTGTTGAGTAATAGGAATAGGTGATACTTGAATCCGGAGGTGTACATTGCCATAGGACAACTTGTCTCTGCCATTTTGTATATGGTCTTGGCAATATCCTTCGGGTCCATACCGTTCTGCTCGTCATTCTCCATCGTCTTGACGGCTTTTACCAAAGCGGGGTATTCTATCTGTCCCTTCTCGTTCTTCTCGCGTGCTCCGGTAAAGCCAGTCTTTACATCGCCAGGGAGCATGCATGATACATGAACGTTGAATGGACGCATTTCGTTCCTCAGTGCCATAGCGTAGCCGTTAACAGCAAATTTGGAAGCACTATAGAATGCTTGGAAAGGAATAGCGAATACAGCCATGAGACTGCTGACAAAGATAATGTTTCCGCTACGCTCCTTTCTCATGTAAGGAAGAACTGCTTGGGAAATATTTACTGCTCCGAAGAAGTTTACATCCATAATACGATGGAGTTCTTTCTGAGTTGTAAATTCAACAGCACCCGAAATGCCCATTCCGGCATTGCTGATGAGAATGTCAATCACTCCCTGTTCGTCAATGACTTGCTCAATAGCGGCAGAGCAGTCCTGAGGATTGGTGACATCGCAGTCGATATGTCGAATGCCAACATGATCTACGCCATGTCGGGAAAGTTCATAAACCTTATAACCGTTGTCAGCAAAATATTCAGCAGTTGCTTTGCCAATACCAGAACTGCCGCCGGTAATAATCATTGTTTTCATGCTGGTGTGTAATATTTTATTACG
>CAMNHS010000087.1 GCA_946539635.1 uncultured Prevotellaceae bacterium | reverse complement strand
ACAGGAGCACCTTTTGATGCTACGCCGTTAGGACCGAATGCCATATATCCGTGCATCATAGCAGAGATGCCGATAGAAGCCAGAATCTCTATTTCGCAGTCATACAGAGCTCTTACATTCTTGCGCAGGTCGGCATAGCAGTCTTCAAGACCATACCATATTGCTTCTGTAGAGTATGTCCAAAGACCATCCACAAGTTGATTTTCCCACTCGTGGCTGCCCTGTGCTATAGGATTGTTCTCTTCATCAATGAGAACAGCCTTGATGCGGGTAGAGCCAAACTCGATACCGAGAATGGCTTTACCTGCTTGTATCGTTTCTTTTGCACTCATAATAAATTGTCAATTATCAATTATCAACTGTCAATTATTTAAGTGCCTTGTTCAACATGTAGTACACCTCGTTGTTGCGCAGTTGCTGCTTGAAGCCGCATGTAGTGGTGTTCTTGTCGATGTTTATGAACTCTATGCCTGTCATCTCTGCGAAATCCTCCCAGTATTCTGCTGTGATGTCGTAAGAGAAAGCACTGTGGTGTGTTCCACCTGCAAGAATCCATGCTCCAGCACCGATTTCGAATGTTGGCTGTGGTACCCACAATGCAGATGCTACAGGCAACTTAGGCATTGGTTTTGGCTCGATACACTCTACCTCGCTGGTAATGAGGCGGAAGCGGTTGCCGAGGTCAACGATAGTAGCCTTGATGCCAGGACCTGTCTTAGAGGTGAATACGAGACGTGCTGTCTGCTGTTTGCGGATGCCGATGCCGAGGAAGTGAACCTCCAACTTTGGCTTGTCTGTAGCAATAAGAGGGCAAACCTCGAGCATGTGGCTCTGCAGACTTGATGTGCAGTCAGCGGCAAAGTTCAGGGTGTAGTCCTCAAGGAATGAGCATCCCTTAGAGAGACCCTGATTCATTACCCACAGAGAGCGATAGAGACATGATGTCTTCCAGTCACCTTCTGCACCAAAGCCGATACCCTCAGCCATAAGACGCTGTGAAGCGAGACCTGGAATCTGGTCAAAGCCACAGAAGTTTGGATCGTCGATGTCAGCGTCGCCAAGGTCATCGAAGTTTGTCGTGAATGCTGTAGCACCCTCGTCCTTCAGTACGCGACGGAGAGCTATTTCTGCCTTAGCTGCATTTCTTACCTTCTCCCAATATACCTCTTCACCAGACTCGTCAATCTTTATGGTATATTCTTTCTTGTATTCCTCTACGAGAGAGTCAACCTCTGCATCTGTAACTCTCTTGAAGTAATCCATGAGAGAAGAAACAGGGTAGTAATCAACATGGTATCCGAGACGCTGTTCGAACTCTACACGGTCGCCGTCAGTAACAGCAACGTTATTCATGTTCATACCGAACATCAGACAGCGAACATCGTGAGCATCAGCCACGGCAGCAGCTACACGTGCCCAGATAGCAATCTTCTCCTGAGCCTCTTTGCTCTTCCAGTAGCCTACTACAACTTTACGAGGTACGCGCATGCGTGTGCAGATGTGTCCAAACTCGATATCACCATGAGCACTCTGGTTGAGGTTCATGAAGTCCATATCCATTGTGTCCCAAGGAATTTCTGCATTATACTGTGTGTGGAAGTGCAGCATTGGCTTGTTGAGGCGCTGCAGACCCTTTATCCACATCTTTGCTGGTGAGAAAGTGTGCATCCATGTGATGACACCAGCACACTGTGGAGCATTGTTAGCCTCCAGCATTATCTTTTCTACTTCCTGAGAAGAGTTTGCTGTACCTTTATATACTACCTTTATAGGTATTAAACCGCCGTTGTTAAGTCCTTCAACCATTTCCTTTGAGTGACCGTCAACGATTTTTACTGTCTCGCCTCCGTAGAGTAACTGTGCTCCGGTAATCCACCAGAGCTCTAATTTATCAAACGTAGCCATAATTGTATGAATATTTTTACTTTAAACTTTATAATTAATGTTTCTGTCCTGGCTGGCCATAGTAGGCGTTAGGACCATGCTTGCGGTTGTAGTGTTTCTCTATGAGCAGAGGATTCATTGTTGTCAGTGGGTTAACTGAGAAACTGATGAATGCCATCTTGGCACATTGCTCCATTACCTTTGCGTTATATACAGCATTGTCTGGTGATGTGCCCCAAGAGAATGGGCCGTGATTCTTTACCAATACGGCAGGAGTATGGTCCGGATTTATCTTGCGGATGTTCAGTATCTCATCCACGATAACGTTACCTGTTTCCAACTCATACTGTCCTTCTACCTCCTCCTTAGTCATATCGCGCGTGCATGGGATAGCCTTGTAGAAATAGTCGGCATGTGTGGTGCCGATATTAGGAATATCCTGTCCTGCCTGTGCGAATGCTGTAGCATAGGTAGAGTGGGTGTGTACTACTCCCTGAATGTTTGGGAATGCCTTGTAGAGAACGAGGTGTGTAGGAGTATCGGATGAGGGGTTGAGGTCGCCCTCAACCACCTTTCCGGTATTTAAATCTACTACAACCATATCTTCTGCCTTCATTTCGTCATACGACACACCAGAAGGCTTTATTACTACAAGTCCTTTTTCGCGGTCAATGCCAGAAACATTGCCCCAAGTGAATATTACGAGGCCTTGCTTTACAAGGTCGAGATTAGCCTTAAAGACTTTCTGTTTAAGTTCTTCTAACATGATATTACCAGAGTATTCCGTAAAGTATAACAAGTATGATAACTACACCAGCAGCACCAAGATTGAATGCTGTGTTGGTCTTGAATATTTCTACGTCAACGCCGATGCTCTTAACGTCTTCTACAGTATCCTTAGCATTGTTGTACAGATACAGGTAGATAGAGAACATCATTGCAGCGAGGAAGAAGAATGCTTCGAAGCCGAGTAGCTGGCACTCTTTGATGTAGAATGTCAGACAACCCAGTATGACGCATGTAACAGCAGCACCCAATGCAACGTGAGACCACTTGAAGAGGGTACGCTTTGTCTTCTCTGGAAGTACTTCTGCAGGCTTTGTGTTCTTTGAATTCAGTGAGATACCGAAGAACAGTATTACGAGGCAGATGAATACATATCCCATGCGGAGCAGGAATGGTACGTCTGGCAATGCGAACTTGAAGAAGATAGAGAATGCGAATGTACCGATGGCAGCAACAACTGCGGCAGCACCGCTGGCACGCTTCCAGAGAAGTCCAAGGCCGAAGATAACGACGATACCTGGATATACGAAGCCTGAATACTCCTGAATAACCTGGAATGCCTGATCAGCACCACCCATGATAGGATATACGGCGATAAGAGCCATAAGCAGAGCGCAGAGAGATGTGATACGACCTACGTTAACGAGTTTCTTCTCTGATGCGCCTCTGTCAATATAGTGCTTGTAGATATCCATTGTGAAGATAGTAGAAGTACTGTTGAACATTGAAGCCAGAGAAGATATTACGGCAGCAGCGAGGGCAGCAAAGCTGAGACCCTTCACGAATACTGGAGTAAAGTTACGGATGAGGTAAGGATAGGCATCGTCAGAACGCTCTATAGAACCGTACAGTGTAAGTTGGTCGAATACAGGCTGACCATTATAGGTACCATTCATGATGTAGAATGCACAAACGCCAGGGATACAAACGATGAATGGGATGAGAATCTTCAGGAAAGCTGCGAAAATCATACCCTTCTTTGCTTCGTCGAGAGACTTTGCAGCAAGACCCTTCTGAATGATGTACTGGTTGAAGCCCCAGTAGCCGAGGTTTGTGAGCCACAGAGCACCTACGATAACTACGATACCAGGAATGTCAAAGTATGGGTCGTCATAAATATTCTCATACATCTCCATGTTTCGTGTTACCACGAGGTTGAAGTGCTTGTCGCCTGGTATGCTTCCAAGATGTGAGTATATCTCAGAGAATGCACCGAATGCGCCACCGTCAATATTCAGTTCGCTACCGATTACGCTAAGTGCAGCGTATGCAGTAATGAGACCGCCACCTACGAGGAATGTTACCTGCATAACGTCTGTCCATGCTACAGAAGCCAGACCTCCATAGATAGAATACAAACCAGCGATGAGGAACAGGATAAGGATGATTGTCATACGAACTACATCTACCTGCATACCGCCGAGATTCATATACATATCTGTTGGCAGACCCAGAATCTGCTGGATAGCAAGAGCACCGAGCCATGCTACTGATGTCAGATTGATGAAGACATACAGGAAGAGCCAGAAGATAGAGAAACTCAGACCAACGCCTTCGTTATAGCGGTCGCGCAGGAACTGTGGAATGGTAAACACTTTCTTCTCAATCATCAGAGGCAGCAGGAACTTACCAACGATAATCAGTGTTGCTGCAGCCATCAACTCATAGGCTGCCATAGCAATACCGCTGTTGAAAGCAGAACCTGACATACCGATAAACTGCTCTGCTGAAATGTTTGCAGCAATCAGTGATGCACCGACAGCCCACCATGTCAGGGTGTTACCTGCAAGGAAGTAGTCGGTAGAAGACTTTTCCTCGCCCTTCTTGCCGCGGCTAAGGAAGATGCCGAGGCTGACGAGGATGATAATGTAAGCAATAAATACGAGGTAATCAATGGTTGCGAATCCATTGTTACTCAAGGCTTGAAGGATTTTGTCCATTTTTTCTTTTTAATTTTATGTTTTTAATTTGTTTTGTATTCAAATGTTTAAGCCATACTTATTTGATAGAGAACTTATAAGCAGCGTGGCTGTAATATTTCTCACCTGGCTTCAGTGTTGGCTGTACCCAATCCTTCTTGTTTGGTGAGTCAGGATATTTCTGGCTCTCCAGACATACGCTTACATATTGTGGGTATTTACCGCCCTTGTGAGCAATGCTTGGCTCCTTACCGATGCCCTGGAAATTGCCTGTGTAGCACTGTACACCTGGCTCGTTGGTGTACATCTCCATGAAGATACCTGTTTTGGGAGAATACAGAGAAGCACATACCTGTGTATCATCTCCCTTGCCGTCCTTATATGTATTCAGACAGAAGTTGTGGTCAATACCACCATTGGCATTCTTAACCTGGTCAAAGTCGGCACCAATAGCGTCCTTGATAGGGTGGGGCGTCGTAAAGTCGAAAGGAGTGCCCTTAACAGGCTTAATCTCGCCTGTTGGGATATAGTTGGCATCTGAAGGAGTGAAATAGTCGGCATTCAGATACAGTTCCATGTCTGTTCCAACCTCGTTGAAGTTTCCGTTCAGGTTGTAATAGTTGTGGTTTGTCTGGTTGATGATAGTTTCCTTATCTGTAGTAGCCTCCCATGTGATGTCGAGAGTGTTGTCCTCTGTTACCTTGTAGGTGGTAACGGCTGTTACAGTGCCAGGGAATCCGTTTTCGCCATCCTGAGCTGTGATAGTCAGCTTCAGGGTAGAGCTATCTACCTGCTCTGCATCATACACTTGGTTCATCCATCCTGTTGTGCCACCGCCATGCAGACAGTTGGCACCATCATTTTGCTTCAACTGGTAGTCTGTGCCGTTGAGGGTGAACTTACCGCCGTTGATACGGTTTGCATAACGACCTACAGAAGAACCGTAGTCACTTGGAGAATTCAGAGTATCTGCATACTGTGCAATGTTGTCATAGCCCAGAACAACGTCTGTTGGCTTACCGTCCTTGTCAGGAACTACCAGCGATACTACACGACCACCATAGTTGGTGATGCATACTTCCATACCATTTGCATTGGTAAGGGTGTAAAGCTTTACTTGCTTTCCGTTGATGGTTGTGTCAAATGCAGCAGGGTCGAGACCTGACTTTAACTGTGATGTTTGACAACTCTTGTCACAACAAGCTGAGGCTAAAGCTGCAAAGGCAGCGCATGCCATGAATGTTTTAAGATTTTTCATTAGTAGACTATGTTTTTTAGTTAGTAAAGAAACTACCATATATCGCATGACGCGAAATCTTCGCCAAAGGTACAAATTTTAATTTGAATTAGTTTCCTCATGCCTGAAGTGTATGTTGCTTTTATCTTTTTTTAACGTTTTATTTGCTCTTTTGCTATGTGTTCATGCCAATG
>CAMNHS010000086.1 GCA_946539635.1 uncultured Prevotellaceae bacterium | reverse complement strand
AATCCTGCCATACACCAGAATCCCGGCTGCCGGACAGTACTCAAATCATAATATCTGTACGAAGTGATGTTGTTAAGCGACAACGACGCTTCGTACTTCTTTTTTATGAACGACACCTTCGCATCTATCAAGCTGAACGGCCTGTAGAGCGGCCCCATTCGGTCCTGCCATCTGTAGGCAATGTCAAAGCAAAGGGAGTAGTTTGTACCATGAAGTGTGAAGCGAGGGTCTATCGTCACCTTATGCTTCAGGTATTCCATAGCATAATTGCTCTTGTAGATGCTCACATCATCATGTCTCTTCTGGTCAATGAAGCAATAGCCTGCCTTTACGCTAAGCGTAGAAGATTGAACATTGAAGATTGACCATTGAACATTAACCATTGCTCCCCTGTTGTCCAGTCGGAAGTTGGCAGAATGATACTTATCCGTAGGCGAATACATCACCCAGTCTATCATGTCCTTGCCCCAGTCATAGAAGAGTGAAGAGTGAAGAGTGAAGAGTGAAGAATTATATCTGTAGCCAATGCGGAGCGACTGTACCCTTTCCGGTTTCAGATCTTTATTACCCTCGTTTGTGGGAGATTTATAGAACAAATCAGTAAATGTCGGCATTCGGAAAGCCGTATTATAGCTCAGGAACACATCGCTCTGCGCCTTGGGAGTGTTCCATACCCTGTACTTCATGTCTATGCCTGGGAAGAAGTGGAACTTACTGTCGTAGCCGCTGTTATGATTTGCCACAACACCCATCGAAACAGTATATCTCTTATATATTATGTTATGCTCCAGGAAGAAACTCACCTCCGTCCTGTCGCTGTGATATGTACGCCGGATGCTCTCATTGCGTATCTCGGCACCAAAAGCCGTCTTTCCCAGCAGCCAGTCATAATCGCCGTTTATCTTTCCGCCAATGACATTGGTGCGATGGAAGTTCTCCCCTACTCCCGAACCGCGAATCAGTTGGAAATGGTCAGTGTTGAGATTCCAATAAGGCTGCACCAGATAATGGAAAGCCTCTGACAACTTTCCTCTTGCACCCACGGAAGCAAAGAAACGCCCATTACTCTCATACTGGTTAGGATAAGCAGCCGAGTAGAAGGTATTTGCCCCATACCGCTTTGCTGTAGCTCCCAAGGAGACATCCAAGCCAACCGACTTCAGGTCGAAGTTACCTTGATAATAGCCCTGCGACTGGCGGAAATAACTGTTTTCCGTCCCACCATCGCTCTGCCTGTAGCTTGCAGAAAGACTCTGCGTCTTTCCCGCTACACGCCCAGTACCGCCAAAGGTTCCAAAGCTACCGCCCTCAAGAGCCACAACACCTTCGACCTTTGAGTTTTGACCTTTTTTGGTAACGATATTTATCGCCCCATTAAAAGCCGAAGCACCAAAGACACGTGACGAAGCACCTTCGATAATCTCGATGCGTTCTATATCCTCAAGAGAAACCGGGAAGTCGGCAGAGAGGTGTCCCGTTTGTGGATTGCCAATGTTGACACCATTAAGCAGAATGGCAATCTGGTCAAAAGTACCTCCACCGATAGAGATATCCGTCTGTACTCCAAAGCCACCGCGCTGACGGACATCCACGCCTGTAGCCATTTTTAATGCGTCGTTAACGGTTGCCACCGCCGCACGATGAATATCATCGCTTGTAATGACAGTGACAATCTTTGCCGTCTCACCCTCGGTAAGCGGCGCCCTCGACCCTAAGACAACGACATCATCCAGGGTTTGGGCCTCACGTACAACCGTGTCCTTGGCCAGTTCCTCAACAACGCTGACGCCCTCTGCCATAGCATGAGAGACAACAGCAACACTGAGAACACCAATCAACACCTCACGTCCCAAGACAGAGAAAAGAGCATACCCCTTTCTTGAAAAACGCTTGAAACGAAAGCTTGTACGTGAAAAAAACTGTTCTTTTTTCATTGTTGATTATTTAAAAACATACGGCAACTTCGCCGTTTGGCTGGCAAAGGTACGAAAAAATAACGAAATAACAAAATAAAAACGCGAAACAAATAGAACGACAAAGGCTGGTTATTGAAAAATAAGCCTGGGTTATTGAAGAATAAGGCTGGGTTATTGAAAAATAATTAATTTTGCAGCCGGACAGACAGAGTCTTCTGATTAAACATTATAAATATTCCTCATTTTCCTGTCTGTACAAGCTCCTTTTTCTCATTGATGGTAAAAAAAGGATTTTCGGAATCCAGGCGGATGTATTTCAGGCGATCACAGTTTCTGAATACCTCCTTGCCAATCTTTCGCAGGGATTTTGGTAGGTTGATAGCATAAAGATGCTGACAATAGGAGAAGGCATAATTACAAATCTCCGATACTCCTTCAGGAATAGTGACAGAAAGAAGTGTGTTGCATGATGTGTAGGCATTAACTCCTATCCTGGTTGTTGTTTCCGGCAACCTCACAGCAAGAAGATTTCTGCATCCTATAAAAGCTCCGTTCCCTACCTCTTGCAGCCCATCATGGAATACCGCATAGTTGAGATTGCTGCAATGAAAAAAGGATTGATTTCCCATTCGTTTCAATGTTCTCGGTGCTACGAAGTGTGACAGATAGTGGCAGAAAGAAAATGCCGTATCAGGCAATGTTTCCAACTCTACCTCCTCCATATCAACAGTGCGGAGCAGACCCTTTTTCAGCATTTCCCGAAGAGTAAAGAAGTCTATGCCATTCATCTTTCCTCTCAGCTTGATGTGGCGAGTCGTCAGTCGCTCTTCAGGAGTGAGAAGTTTTACAAGGGAACCAGCATCGTTTATAGTAACCTCTTTTGTTGCCGCCTGATAACTGCTGTCAGCCACATCTATCAGCATCCAATGATGGTCAACATAGCCTCCTAAGTCGC
Organism: uncultured Prevotellaceae bacterium; assembly: GCA_946539635.1. Lineage (GTDB taxonomy): Bacteria > Bacteroidota > Bacteroidia > Bacteroidales > Bacteroidaceae > Prevotella. The sequence continues at coordinate 3,392 of CAMNHS010000086.1, read as the reverse complement.
TTAAATCATAGTAGCCGTCGCTATCACCAGCCCATCCCATGTTGACATGCACCTTATCCTTCTTACATCCGTCAATGATAAACAGATGCCCTCCGCCCTTTTTGCTGGTTCCACGATAGAGGACAGGTCTTCCAGCCTTCAGTTCCGAAAATATAAGCTGTCGATATAGGCTGTCTCGCTTAGGAGTTAAGAAATCGGCACGGTTATAGATGCTCATATTGTTGCTATATCCGAACAGACGTTTCAATGCTCCCATGATAAAATCAAGGTAAGTACTGCTCCAATCGTCCCCATATTCTGTAAAAGAAGATATGCCACAATCGCTTATCAGCTTTGCAACAGCAACAATTTCCCTCTTCTGCACATTAGCATTCAACCTGTTGAACATCAGGTCCCATTCATATTTATACTCCCCATCAGGGCTAATCGACGGATAGCGATGATAGTTCACCACCTGCGCCATAGCCACAGGACCACAGCCAGCCAGTTTGTATGGACTCTGTTCATTGCTTTTGTCTGTCACCGGGCATAACAGGTTGAAAGGAAAATGCTGTCCCCATTGAGTTCTTATGAGGGGTTTCACATCCTCCGGAAAAACATATTTTGACGAAACGACAGACGAATCTATTTCAGCCCTATCATCAGCAATCACTATCGGAAGAGGCTCGCTGCCAGCATAGTCTATCCAAGCGCGATTGGCATATTTTGTTGGCAACCAACCCTTGGCTTTTGCCGCTGCGACCTGCGAAGAGGTCATTGCATTCCGCTCATACAAGGAATCTATAGCATGTAAATATGCTTTTTTGACAGATGGCAGATTCTTCACCAAAGAATCCATTGCTGCACCATTAAACCGATTGCGCCAACAGCGTATCCATTCGAGTGCAGTACATCCTGAGACATTAAGGTCTGTCAGAGAATTGCCGCCACACATCAGGAATCGCAAAGCCTTATTCTTTGAGACATCAAGTGAGGTAAGCTGGTTCCATCCAACTCTTAGATATGCCAAATTCCTATTATTCGATACATCGACAGACTTGACTATGTTCCTATCTAAGTTAAGGCTTTCCAATGCCGCAAAATACTCTATTCCCTTCAGGTCATGAATATCTTTGTTTGACACATTAATCTCCGTTATTTCAGCAATCTCCTCATCAGTCAATATGCCGTCCTTACCATATGACTGCCCCAACACCCACTTGCGGAAATTCTTGTCAGGGAAATTCTTCTCATTTATTTCAACATCAGCCCATGCTGCCTGACAGATTGTTATCATCAGCATTAGGATGGTAAGTTTTATTTTTGTTTTCATTGTATATTTTTCCTTTTTTAATAGATTGCGGCATGCAAAGGTACGTCTTTTTTACTGAATTTGCAAAATAAACCATTTTTTTTTGTTTATTGTGCATTATTTATACCTTTGACACGATAGTCTAAGGTACTTCGTCACGATAATACAAGCAAAAAATAAAAAAAGTTTTCGTTTTCATTTTCGTTTTCGTTATTTTTTCGTACCTTTGCACCCGCAAATTTCAAATTTGCAGGTGCGAATTGAAAATAGCTTAGGTAGAAGAAAACCCTAACTAAAAAACTTTGCTTATGTATTACATCAGGAAAACTATGGAGATAGCTGGTTGCCACCAGCTGAAACTTTCGTACAGGAGTAAGTGCGAGAATTTGCATGGTCACAACTGGGTTGTCATCGTGTTTTGTAAGGCTAAAGAACTAAATCAAGACGGTATGGTGATTGACTTCACACATGTGAAGGAGAAAATTCACGGATACTTGGATCACGGAAATCTTAACGAACTATTGCCCTTCAACCCTACGGCAGAGAATGTAGCACGCTGGATATGCGATCAGATACCAGAATGTTACCGCGTAGAGGTGCAGGAGAGTGAAGGAAATGTTGCCATTTACGAAGAAGATGAGGATTAACGAGATTTTTTATTCCCTGCAGGGAGAAGGCAGCTTTACAGGCACTCCTGCAGTGTTTATCCGCTTCAGCGGCTGCAACACTAAATGTCCTTTCTGCGACACTCAGCATGAGGAGTACGTAGAAATGACCGAAGACGAGATTTTGGCAGAGGTGAAGAAATATCCCGCCAATCATGTTGTCATAACCGGTGGAGAGCCGACTTTGCAGCTGACGCCTTCGCTTTGTCAGAAATTGCAGGAGAACCTCTTCTTCGTACAGATAGAGACGAACGGAAGTGTAAAACTGGACAGTAAATTCAACCTGAAGGATCAGGAGGAATCTCTCATCGACTGGGTAACCTGTTCACCAAAGAACCTTCCCATAAAGATACAGAGGATTGACGAGTTGAAGGTGCTCTTCGACGGAGAGCAGCCCATGCTCTACATGAACGACCTGAACTTCTATAATCACCGCTTTTTCATACAGGAATATCGTCTGCAGCCTTTAGATGACGGGCAGCCAGCGGAAATTAACAGACAGAAATGTATTGACTATATTCTAAGAAACCCACAATGGACATTATCACTTCAGACACACAAGATACTCAACGTGAAATAGAGCTGAAACAGGCTATACGCACTATTCTCACCTACATAGGAGAAGACCCCGACCGCGAGGGCCTTCAAAATACGCCTGACCGCATCTGTAGGATGTACCATGAGATTTTCCGCGGCTATGACGCCAGCAGGAAACCACGCATCACGACATTCAAGAATTCTGCACACAGCGAGGAAATGGTCTTCGACTGTGGCGATTATTACTCTATGTGCGAACACCACATCCTACCATTCTACGGAAGATATTACTTTGCCTACATACCAAGTGCTGAGGGAAGGATACTGGGTATCTCAAAAGTGGCAAGAGTAGTGGGCTTCTGCGCTGCAAAACTGCAACTACAGGAGCGCCTGTGTAAGGAAATCGTTGACATGATAAGCGATGCCCTCAACGGAACAGCACACGGTTTTGCCATAATGCTAAGAGGCAGACACTTGTGCAAAAGCATGAGAGGGGTGAAAAACAATGGCGAGATGTCAACAACCTACTTCACAGGAGAATTTAAGAAAAAGGCACAACTGAGAAACGAGTTTTACAACCTGGTAAAACTACAAGGATAAAAAGGTTTTAACTGTTCAATCTGTCTTTAACCGTTAAACTTTTTCACCTCCTTATTGTCTGGAGTTGGGCATATTCTGTCTTATTCACATTTCTTCTTCGTCATTACGCGTGAGCGTAATGACCTTAGGCTTGATGGACTTATACTTAGAATTCTCTGGATATCCGCGTCAGAGTAGTTCATATCCATGAGAATCAGATATGTGTACATGTGGGGTGTAAGTCCCTCATACTCCTGATTCCATTTCTTGTATTTCTCAGGAACGAATATTACATAGTAGTCTATCAGATAAGACTCTGC
>CAMNHS010000085.1 GCA_946539635.1 uncultured Prevotellaceae bacterium | reverse complement strand
TTGATATTAGGAGCAGGCAAGATGGGGTCGTTTTTCATTGACCTCCTCAGTTTCGACCACGAAGTGGGAGTCTTTGAGAAAGACCCTAAGCGTCTGCGTTTCACATACAACTGTCAACGTTTTACCGATTTGGAGGAAGTAAAAGCCTTCAAACCAGAGTTGTGCATCAATGCTGTGACGGTGAAATACACCATCTCAGCCTTTAATGAAGTGATACCATATCTTCCTCAGGAATGCATCCTCTCTGATATTGCATCCGTAAAGACAGGACTTCATGACTACTATAAGAGCACAGGACGACGTTTTGTCTCCACCCACCCTATGTTTGGTCCTACCTTTGCAAATCTCAATCAGCTTAGCGAGGAGAATGCCATCATCATCAATGAGGGTGACTATATGGGTAGGTGCTTCTTTAAAGACCTCTACAGCAAGCTCGGCCTCAACATCTACGAATACTCCTTCGAGGAGCATGATAAGACTGTTGCTTACTCGCTGTCTATCCCATTCGTCAGTACCTTTGTCTTCTCTGCTGTCATGAAACATCAGGATGCCCCTGGTACAACGTTCAAGCGTCACCTGCGCATTGCGAAGGGAGTGCTCAATGAAGATGACTACCTGTTGCAGGAAGTCCTCTTCAACCCCTACACTCACGATCAGGTTGACCAGATTCGCAGAGAGTTGAAGGAACTCCTTGCCATCATTGACAATAAAGATGCAGCAGGCATGAAGGCTTACCTCTCAAAGATACGTTCCAACGTCAAACGAGACGTAGAAGCGCTGAAATAACTTCGTACGAAAACGAAAACGAAAATTGGGCTGATTCTCAAATGAGAGTCAGCCCAATTACTTATCTTACCTTAAAAACCTAAATCTTACTGCATTACCTTCTTACCGTCCTTAATAACGATGCCCTTGTAATCAGCACCTACCTGCTGTCCAGCGAGGTTTACTGTACCAGCAACCTTTGCCTTAGCACCTGCAGCCTTTACACTGTTAACACCTGTTGGGAGTTCTGCATTGACAGTGATAGCCATAAACTGGAAACCGTTTGATGTGGTTATTGTAACAGGATTATCTTTCAACACCTTCAGCTCTACCTCATGCTCCTCTACATCTGCTGTAGTCAGAGAACCACTAACGAGTTCTGTATTAGAAACCGTCAATGAACGCTCACTTTCACCAGAGCCCTTGAATTTTAACTTTATAACGTCATTCTTAACAAGAGAACCAAGGCTGATAGATACGCTGCTGCCATTAACTGCAACATAGTTCTTTGACTTGATTCTTACGCGGTCCTCACCCAAACCTTCGCTATTGTCGCGTGTAAAAGTAAGACCCTTTGTAACCTCAAGTTCCACACCGTTTGCCTTCAATGGTTCAAATACGTTTCTTTCTGCCAGTACAGCAGCATTCTTCCAATAGTTGTTGTCCTTATCAAATGTCCATGTATTAGCATCAGCAGCCAGATTTGCAGCATCATTATCGCTCAGAACCTGTGTGAAATCCCATGTTGTAGGAGCTGTTGGGTCAGAAGGCTTTACCTCACCACGTACAATCGTCAAAGTTGTAATGAATGTACCAGTGTTACCATTACGGCCAAGATACAAAATATCATAATCTTCTGTCAATGTATAAGTCTCCTCTACAGGCTCATCATTGCTCAATCTACCATTAACAAACTGTTTTGTTGTAAAAAGAACTGTTATTGCATTTTCTTCGCCAACAGTGAAGATATCAATAGCAGCTTTCTTAGTATCATCACTATTATTGAAAGCACCAGCAATAGTAATAACATCACCAGCTTTAAAACCACCTTCAACACTTATTGTTGCATAATTTGAGTTTAATGCATCACTAGTAGTGTAACCGTTGGCGAATTTTACACCATTAACCGAAGTCTTATTAGTGTAAATCTTAACTGTGCTAAAATCTGTTGTACCACTTTTGGTGATTCCATCCTGACTCTTTGGATAGTTAATTAAAGTCTGTGCCTGAGCACTCAGAGCAAGAACAAATAATGAAATAAGAGTAAAAATTTTTTTCATAGAAATTTTGTTTTTAGTTAAAAATTTAATTCGAAATATTGGTACAAAGGTATTAAAAAACACACAAAAACCAAATAGATATTTGGTATTTTTGTCGATTAACTCGCAAAAATACGCAAAATGCGATAAATTTTCCACCTATTCTTTGCCGTTTTTAATTCTTTTTCTTATTTTTGCAGCGCCAATATAAACTATAAATGACTACGACCCAGAAACTATGAAACGAATAATATCACTTCTGTTTTCTGTCTCAATATATTTTCTATCCCAACAGGTTTCTTTTGCACAACCCTATTGCGATGTCAGGACTTTCAACATGCGAAACGGGCTTTCTGCCAATGTCATCTCCGACATGGGGCAGGATGCCAACGGTCTGATGTGGTTCTCCACCTACAACGGCCTTTGCTGCTATGATGGCTATCGTTTCATTACTTTTCGTGGTACAGAAGGAATCGACCAGCTGACATCCAACCGCATTTTTAAGATTAAGCCAGAAGGCAAAGCTGGTATTTGGGTAATAACCTACGACCGCAGACTCTATTTCTTTGATACTGCAACCTGCAAATATACTGATATCAGCAGTGAAGTTCAGAAAAAGACAGGTCAGGTGTTTCTTGCCAGGAATATATACACTAATGAGGGATACTCCCACACTTGGATTTTGGGACACAAGACTACGACGTGCCTTCGCATTAGTACAAAAGCTGCCACCAATCCTGACAGCATACAGGTCATAACACCAAATGAGCTTCCCCATTCCCATAAAGCTGTGAGAAAGGTATGGTCTGACAAAACAGGTCTTGAATGGATTTTTACTAACAAAGGCATAGTTCTTTATGGCACAAAGCTATCGCAAGAAGGAGCCTTCGAACACATCACAAAGATTGCGGATAACACCTATATAGCCCAAACAAATGGTCTGTTGTGGAGATTTGGGAAGGGACAAAGCAGCCTTAAGCGAATTCCACTGAGCTCCTCACCAAGTAAGATAAACTGTATCAAGGAAGGGCCATACAACCAACTTCTTATAGGTACAGAAAATGGTGTATTGGCTCTTGATGTCAAGACAGGAGCAAGCCTATATATAGCATCCTCAGTGGGTAATGTCACCAATGTGAATATTGACCACAAAAACCGTATATGGGCATATACAGAGAATGGCAGCATTGTTCTCATACATAAGGATAGCAACGCCCTACCCCATAATGCGTGGCAGTTCCGCCAGTTCTCCTCTGCTATGTCACCTATTGCTACCCATCTTACCACATCAGCGCAGTCAATATGGGTAGAAGACAGGCAAGGTACAATCTGGATGGCTCCCAAGAATCACGCTCTCTGCTATTACGACGAAGCAGATGCACAACCACACCCCTATGCCCTTCGCTCACGTGGTTACGATTATACCATACCATTTATCAAGAAGAGTTTTATTGACAGACAACACAACATCTGGCTGACATCGACACAGTTTCTTACTTTGGCAAATCTAAAGTATCATGACATAAAGATACGCACTCTGCAAGCAGGTCAGGAGACACGAGCCTTGATGGCTATGCCTGACGGAACCACATGGGCAGGCACAGACGATGGTATCATTGGTGTTTATGATGCCAAAGGACAGCTTTCAGGCTATGTCGATGCCAATGGCCGCATAGGTTCTTCTCCTACAAAGATTGCCAGAAAGGTGAGTGCTCTATACAAGGACTCAAAGGGACGTATATATATAGGTACGCGTAACGATGGACTGTTTATCATCGATAATGGCAAGATAACACGATACGTCCACGATAATACAAACCCCTATTCTCTCAGTTCTGACGAGATATATGCCTTTGACGAAGATGAGCGGGCCAACCTATGGGTAGCCACCTATGGTGGAGGACCTAACCTCATAAAGCGACAGGAGAATGGCTCACTGCGTTTTGTCCATGCAGGCAATGAGATGAAGCAATTCCCTCTCAGCACATTTAATCAGATACGTCGCATCACGCATGACGGCAAGGGAACTGTTATCCTCTCCAGCACCTCTGGACTTATTACTTTCAGCAATCACTTTACGAAACCTTCTGACATTCATTTCTTTACCACAGGCTACCATCATGGTGACAGCACCTCCCTTCGCACCTGTGACGTGCTGCAAACTCTCATCACCCGCAAAGGCGATATCTATGTCACCACTATGGGTGGTTGTGTTCAGCAACTCACATCCAAGAATCTGCTTCAGAGCAATCTTTGCTTCAAGGCAATAAAGCAACAGAAAGCCAGAGGCAATGTGCTGTCTCTTATAGAAGATAAGAAAGGCAATATTTGGGGAGTACATGAAGCATCCCTATATATGTTCACGCCACAAAAGAATCTGATAGCAGAATATGGCCCTAATAAACTTGGTGATCATATCGGATTCACTGAGGCACAACCAGTCCTCGACCCACAGAGTGGACGTCTGACAATGCCTACGATGGGTGGTGTGATAATGCTGCAACCTGACGAACTGAGGACGAACGACTACAAGCCAGAGATAGCCTTCACATCATTATGTTTCCAAGGCGAGGCGCCACAGCCTCTGCTGAATATGCCTGTACTTGATATACCAAGTGACAAACGCAACTTCACACTGACATTCGCAGCACTCGACTATCAGGACAACGACCTGGTAAGATATGCTTATAAGATTGAAGGCATCGACAAGGACTGGAATTATGTAGGCTCTGACCATCAGGCACAGCTGTCCAACATTCCTGCAGGACATCACCGCCTTATTGTCAAAAGTACCAACAGCGATGGTGTTTGGACAGACAACGAAACAGCACTCGAGATATATGTCCACCCCACATTCTGGGAAACCATCTGGGGCAAACTGCTAATAGCGCTGCTGGTAATTATTGTTGTCTCCTTCATCATTCATGTCATACTGCTTCGTCATCGTGCCAGGATGCTGCGAGAGATAAACAAGATGAAGATACAGTTCTTCACGGATGTAAGCCATAAATTGCGCACCCCATTAACTCTTATCGAGGGCCCTGTCAGCGAGGCATTGAATGAGACGAATCTCTCACAGGATGTGCGTCAGCATCTGGAGATGGTGAAGCGCAATGCCCAACGGATGCTGGTACTTGTCAACAAAATGCTGAAATACAGCAAGCAACGTGGTGTCTATATCACAGAGGCAGAAACAGATGACATCTCTTCACCAGTCACAGACATCCCACAACAGGAGGGCATAAAGCAGGCTGTAGAAGAAGGAGCGCCAAAACTCCTGATAGTTGAAGATGACAACGATCTGCGTGCATTTCTCTATTCTATCCTTTCAAACAAATACAATGTAATAGTTGCCGAGAATGGTAAGATAGGTTTGGAGAAGGCTACATCAGAGCAGCCAGACTTCATCATCACTGACGTCACGATGCCTGAGATGGATGGTCTGACAATGGTTCAGCAGATCAAGCAGAATCAGGACATCTGCCACATCCCTATCGTAGTGCTCTCTGCAAAGGCTTCTCTTGAAGACAGGTTGCAGGGCTTGAAGGAAGGTATTGATGACTATATCACCAAGCCGTTCAGTGCTACGTACCTGCGTCAGCGCATTGAAAATATCATTGCTCAGAGACAGCTGCTGCAGCGTACATGGCTCGGCCAGTTGGGTGGAGCAGAGAATACTGCCCTTGAAACCACCCCACTCACTGGTTCAGAAAAGACGACAATGGAGGCACCTCATCGCGAATATCGCCTGGAGGCTCCTGAGATTGTAGATACCGATCAGGAGATGATGGAGAAGCTAATGAAGTTCCTTGAGGCAAATATCAGTGAGCAGGACCTTAAGATTGAGGATATGGCAGATGCCGTAAACCTCGGACGTACTGTGTTCTATGGCAAGATAAAGAGTATTGTTGGTATGGCGCCATTTGACTTCCTTCGTCATATCCGCATGCAGCGTGCTGAGGACCTCATCAGCCGCAGTCAGATGAACATCTCCGAGGTAGCGTATGCAGTTGGTTTCACAGATCCGAAGTACTTCACGAAGTGTTTCAAGAAAGAAACAGGCATGACTCCAACAGAATATCGTGACAAAAAAGGAGTAACTACTTCGTACGAAAACCAAAACGAAAACGATTTATAACAAAAACCAAAATAACCCTCACTTTGTATGTGTCGGGCTTTACAGCCCTTTACGATGCAAGGCATATATTTTTCCTTAAGAGCAAACTCTTAGACAAAAACA
>CAMNHS010000084.1 GCA_946539635.1 uncultured Prevotellaceae bacterium | reverse complement strand
TGCGGATGTCGGTAGCAAGGAAAGCCAAGGTGATGCCATTGTCCTTCATCCATTGCAGGTCTGCCTTAACGCCCTTGGGGTCAACAATCTCATTAACCCAATAGTAATAGCACCCAACCTTGATGCTGTCGGGAGGACATAGAAACGATTTCCTTAACTGGTCGCGGCTGTTGAATGTACCACCCTTCGGACTTGCCGCAGCAACCAATGCACACAAGAACAGGAGTGAGATAGTTAGTCGTTTTTTCATATTCATGGGGCAAAATTACAAAAAAAAGACCACTTCCACAAAGGGAAATGGTCTTTTTTTACTTTCTTGCAATATTTTTACATCTCATACTCCAACATCACCATTGTGTATGGTTCCAAGTCGAAACTGAATTTCTTCTGGGCCTTGATGGTATCCTTCTTTGGAGCGATAGGCTGCTTTTCGTAGTTGTTCTCGTCCTTGGCATCGCCTGTCAGCACTGTCTTCACAGCATTTTTCTTTATTGGGAAGCGGCTCAGGTCGATGTCAGCCTCCTTCTTCTCGGCAGAAGCATTCACCAACTTCACATACAGCTTACGTGTCTTCACATTAAGCACTACGCTCTGTCCATAGTGAACATCCACCTGTGGCTGCTCAACGCCAGCAGCATCACCCTTGAACTGCACGCAGTCGCCGTAGTAATACTGACCTGACGACTGACCGAACATCTGCTGCACGTAATAGCTGCAGGTCAGGTAAGGCCGTTCATTGTCGAAATATATAAGGTCTGGATTCCAGTTTGTGGCACCCTTCTTTGCAAAGAGCGGTGCGTATGACGTCATGCTGACAACGTCGCCGTTGCGCTCCACGTGCAACAGATACAGTCCCTCTGCCAAAGCATCGATGAGACGCTTATCCTTTGCAGCATATTCACCCAGATATACCTTTGTCTTACGGGTGCGAGGATAGTTGTCATACTGGCGTTTGCTGAGGAAGAAGCTGTCCTTCTCATAGTAGTGTTCGTCAATGATTGGCATATCCAATTCCTCGGCCAGCTTCCAACCATTCTCGAAGTCAGGATTCTTTGGATGCGAACCAGGGCCTGCTGTGCCTACGATGATAATCTCCGGATGTGCCTTTGTAACCCTTTCATATATATACTTGAAACGCTCATTGAACTCAGGAGATATCTTCTCCTCATTACCCAAGCCGAGGTACTTCAGATTGAAAGGCTTCGGATGGCCGGCATCAGCACGCATCTTTGCCCACTTGTTGGTAGCAGGATCGCCATTAGCCCACTCTATGAGGTCGATGGCTTCATTCACCCACTCGTCCATCTCTGACATCGGAACAACATCCTGTGCCTGAGTAGGCCACATGTTCCAACCGCCGTTTGTTCCCTGACACGAAACACCACAAGGCAGAATTGGCACCGGCTCCATACCGAGGTCTTCACAGAACTGGAAATACTCATAGTAACCCAGGCCCATGCTCTGATGGTAGCCCCATGTATTCTTCAAACCACGACGCTGCTCCTTAGGACCTATTGTGGTCTTCCAACGATATGTATCCCAGAAACCGTCACCACCGCCGTGTACTACGCAACCGCCAGGGAAACGCATAAACTTAGGTTGCAGGTCAGCAAGAGTCTGTGCCAAATCTTTTCGCAGACCGTGACCCTTGTATGTATCCTGAGGCATCAGAGATACCATATCAACATCTACAACGCCTTGCGTCAGCACAAGAATCTGCAGCACTGCATTCTTGCTGTCAGCATTTGGAACGAGGACTGCATTGTACTTCTTCCAGTCAGCAGCATCGGCAGTAACGAAAGCCTCCGCCAGCAGCTTTGGCTCCTTTCCTTTCTGTGGTTCAACAAGGACAACGCGCACCTGCTTTGCCTGACCATAGTTACGCATGAAGACAGAGAAGTCATACATTGCCCCACTCTTCACACTGATGCCGCCGAAGCCGCTATTCTCAATGCCATATCCCCTCCAGCCTTTGTAGTCGTAGAACTCTTTTACGCGCTCTGCTGTCAGACGCATATAGGTAGGATTGTTTTCATGTATGCCATTATCCTTTCTAACCTCCAGCATACCCAATGAATGTCCAGGACGTATCACCTTCCACGAAGTACCGGCGCCCCATCCGTCACGCTCAGCAGGAGAATACTCGAAGGAACCGTTTTGTATCAGTTCTGCATACAGGCCGCCGTCAGCACTGGAACTGATATCCTCAAAGAATATACCAATCAGTTCGTCACTAATGGCCTTGCCACCCTTAGGGGCATTCATAGGCTTCTGGGCATTCATACCCATCGTCGCTGCTAACAGCAACGCAACACATGTTGTAAGTCTTTTCATATTATCTTTATATTATTTAGTTATTTCGGAAAACTCCCATTCCGGATATAATTCATTATAAACATCACGTCAGCCATACCTACTTTGCCGTCCAGATTGGCATCAGCAGCATCAATATTGAAGGAATCAGCAGGAGTACCTAGGATATAGTTTGCAATGGACATTGCATCAGCCATATTCACCTCGCCGTCGCCATTAGCATCACCACGCAGGTATGAAGGAATGAGATATATACCCTTTATGTTGGCATGCTGTCCCCAGTTGGCCTTGATGGCATCTATATGAACAAACGCATCAATGCGACGATTATTGCTTGAAGTATCCTTATTTTTGAAGTCTGCCAACGGAATCATCAGAACGCCATATTCAGCATTCCAATACGGGTCGTTCGCGCTGAATGTAGCATTTATCTCTTTCCATTCGCCGTGTGCCACCAGTCTGTTTGCCAGCAGGCGGACATTTCCACCTTCCACACCACGCAGCACGAGATACTCATATTTGCTAAGGTCAGCAAACCTGTCAGGATCTACACTCACAAAGCCAGCCACAGTACCACCATCATAATTATCCACGCCCAGATTCCATGAAGCCCCAGCATCTACGTACAATGGCTTGGCATCAACACCTGAGCCGTCCCATTTACAGAACATATCGCTCCTCATCTTTATCCAATTATCAGGAACGTCGAAGTCGTCTATATCCAGGAAGAGGCGTATCTGCGTCAGGACGTTTTCTGTTCTTACGGGGAAGTAGCTTGTCAGCAACCTGTTGCGCTCCGTCATATACGTACCATCAACGGTATATAGCGATGCATTGTCCGACCACTGATGCACATCACGACGATAGTCACCCCAACGGGCTGACTCGTCATATAATGCCTTCGAGATAGTGTTGTAAAGACTATCCCATACCTCCACTACTGACTGCTCGCCTAACAGGCCGTCAGCGGATAGCAGTTCCTTCGCACGCTGGAAGTAGCGCTTAACGAAGTCCTCATTTTTCAGCAACAGGTTAAAGAACTCTGTCGGACAACCGGTATTGTTTATTTTGAGAGAATTCTCTGTTGCACTTCCGAAAATCATCTCCGAATCCCAGCAGAGGAACTTAAAGCCTTCGCTGTCAGTACCATGACGACGTATAGCAAACCAGTTATGATGGTCCCAGTCGCCATTACCGGCATACTGGTTTATTATCATGTAGTCGATGAAGTTGTCCATGTCCAGAAGCGTATCCAACTTTTCGTATGCCTCTTCTGGAGACATGTCATGGTTTCTTCCCCCTACGGTATATATCGTCTGTACCATCTCATTCCATGCATCAAGAGTTCCCTCACTTGCCTCAGTATGGTTGCCGCCTTCCTCTTCTATCTTCACAACGTCATAGTCAGACTTCTTTCCGCCAAAATGATTCTTGCCAAAAGTATCGTCAATACGCTCCGCAATGTTATAGAGGCCCCAGTACATACCATTCAGGAAAAGGTGAACATAAACAGCATCAACACCAATGCCACTTATCTTGCGCTGCATGCGACGAGCCCACACATCACGAGTATATTGTGCCACCCTGCGATGGCCATCCATCCAATGCTGCCACGCATTGCCATAGTGGCATCTCAACACCACCTGGTCACACTTCTGCGGACCATTTTCGCCAAACAGAGGATAATCCAACGATGCCGGTCCGTATGTCTTTTTAAACTGCAGGCGGAAAGAATGCTTCGGATTCTTCTCTGCCAGGCGTCCGTGCCCACCATGCAGTTTTAAGCCGCAGTCGATGGTGAGGTCATGTTGCTGCGGACCGCCAAAGAGTTCAGCACAACACTGACGCGTCCATCCGTTTCCGGTATTGTCACCAACAGGAGGACCGGTAAAGATGTATATACCTCCTTTTTCTTCGTCATTCTCGTGGCTGAACAGGTTATCCTTATCTGTCACCACGCTCAGGATAGGCAACTGCTTCAGACCCTCTATAATCTTCGGACGCAGAGATGCATCGGTCGTCATATCAGGGTCCATCTCATAGTCCGCTGTGGCAGTACCGCTGAACTGCGAGTATTGTCCCCATGTATCAGGATACCCTTCCGGATTATTCGGCTGGCTCAACACCGATGACACCATGATATAGCTGGCAGTAGTGATGACTGAAATTTGTCCATCAGTCACCTCTATGGCCCTCAGTAATGTTGTCTCTGTTAATGTCAGAGGAGCAGTATAACGGGTACTCTCCGTCGTTGGTGTGCTGCCGTCAGTGGTATAATAGATTTCAGCCCCGGCATTAGCAGGACTAATGGCAACCGTTATGCTTTCTTCATACAACCCATGAGGCTTGCTAAACGAAGGTTGTGCCATACCGACTGTTGCAGACAGCAACAAGCCAACCGATAACAGAAAAATCCTTGTAAACATTTTTTGCGTAAACATTATTTTATTTTTCGCTGCAAAGGTACACAAAAAGGTATATACAATGATTTTCTATTGTACCATATATTATTTCAGGTGTTACATATTTACGGCAAACAAAAAAAAAGGTATCATAAGTAATACCGTCAGCACGAACAGAGAAACGGCCAGTCATGCTATCGTTGCAGCGTAACTGCCATCAAGCCTATCACGACATCGTTGGAAAGGGTGCGAACGGTGAGGTCTTTCAATGTTTTCTTTCCGTTAAGAGGCATATCGAGGATAATGCCAGCGCCTTTCTCCAGCGAGCGGTCATTATAGCTGCCGGCAACTCCTGAGGATACGGGGCGTCCGTAATGCTTTCCCATAGGCATCAACTGGCGTGTGACACGGGCCGTGGCAAAGTCGATGCGATAAGGACGCGGCTGTGCGGCATGGAAGGCTAAACCGTCTTCATAATAATCCTGTTCTATGGGACACCAGTTATGGGGATTCTGCAGGTGCAGGGTGTCCGAGGTGTTGTCAGCGTAACGGACAATGACGAGACCATTATCTATGTGACTCTGCATGTAATTGGTGGAGCCGGCCATAAGGAGGTAGGCATGAGTGGCTTTCCCTGACAATGGCAGGGTGATGGCATCGGGATAATTGTCCCACAGCGAGGTGTATGCGATATTGTGTCCCTTCGCAGCATATCGGAACGGAATGCCGAGGGTGTCTGTCATGAGCAGGCCCTGTGCATCTGTCTTCTGGCGCAGCACGCTGTCGTCGATGTCTGCCATTGCTTCAGGATGACACCACTCGCCGATGCCGTGAACAGGTATCTGGAGGGTGGTATATGGCGAACGGGGCGAGAGGTATGAGTTCTTAAAAATGTCGCTGACGCTGGAGTTCCACTGTGAATCCATTACGACAGGTTCCAATGCGCTATGCTGCACATCGTCGAAGTTATTTCCCCACACGCTACCATCTATATGATTGGAAGTAATCAGCGGCTTTGGGGCTTTCTTTTGCTTTGCACGGGGCACGACGAAGGTCTGGCGTTTCTCGCTGCTGCCAAGAGTCTCAACATATCCGCCATCGCCTGTATTCTGGCGCAAGACTATCTGCAGAGGGTGTGCGAAATTCTGCTCCACTTCATAGACATCCTTATTCCCCTCACGACGGAAGGAATACTTGAAATAAGGTGTCTCGATGCTTGCTTCGTTCCAATCTGCAGGAAATCCCGGCCGCAGGATGCAGCGTCCTTGCAGGGCATTGGGAACGATGCCATAAAGACCTTGTATGAAGGTGCGGGCTGAGATGCCGCAGTTGTCAGAGAAATCACGATAGAGTTCTCCGCGGGCCTTGTCATAATAGCTTATCTGTCCGAAGTTTCCCGGGCTGCCTCCCAGATATGCCTGATCCATGATGTTTGCCTTTATGAGTGCAAAGCCATCGTCGCTGCGTCCGGCCAGAAAATAGCTCAG
Source organism: uncultured Prevotellaceae bacterium (assembly GCA_946539635.1). Classification (GTDB taxonomy): domain Bacteria; phylum Bacteroidota; class Bacteroidia; order Bacteroidales; family Bacteroidaceae; genus Prevotella. The sequence goes on along the minus strand of CAMNHS010000084.1, from coordinate 65 downwards.
GGCCGTATGCATCACCTCTTCTGCTGCCACGTTGTTGATGCTCCAGTCGTATGGCATCCAGTCGG
>CAMNHS010000083.1 GCA_946539635.1 uncultured Prevotellaceae bacterium | reverse complement strand
ACTACTTCTTGTCCCTTTTCCCAATCGGTGGCAACAGCCTTGAAGGGAATAGGCAAATCTTCTATCTTCACGTCGGGCACTATCTCCTTCATGGCTTCTATTATCTTCTCGCCCTTCACCAAGTGGTCGAGAGAGAAGGAGATATCGAGGAGCGACAGAATCTTCTTTTTGTCGATGGTCTGCATCCATTCCTTATATTCCGCCAGCTTTCCTGCAGCATACATACCTCCTATAATAGCACCCATAGAACATCCTACGATGCTCTTGATGCGGTAGCCTTGTGCCTCAAGCTCTTCTATGGCCCCAATATGAGCCAAACCACGGGCCCCACCGCTGGATAGTACTAATGCTACGTCTCTCACTTTAGTTTCTGGTTTCAAGTTTCAGGTTTCAAGAATGGTCAATGTTCAATGGTCAATGTTTTTTCGGGTGCGAAGGTACAATAATTTTAAAGAAAACGAAAATGAAAACGAAATTTTTTTTGGTTTTGTTATATTTTTTGTATAATTTTGCAGCCAAAAATATTAATTCATAATTCATTATGCGTGATTCAAAAGCCCCTTTCATTTTTTCATTCTTTCATTTTATCATTGTTTCATTGTTTTTTGTTCCACTGAGCGTAAGTGCCCAGGAGGTGCCGCAACTTGGTAATGTGATGTCTCATGAAACGATGTCGCTGAATGGCGACTGGCACTATATTGTTGATGTGCAGGAAGAGGGGTATTATGACTATCGCATGAATCCTACACGATGGGGATTCTTCTGTAATGCAAAGCCCCAGCGTCCTGAGGACCTCATAGAGTATGACTTTGACAAGGCCCCTACGATGCATATTCCTGGCGACTGGAATACGCAGGACGAAAAGCTGTTCTTCTATGAGGGAACAGTATGGTTTAAGACCAGTTTCCAGGCACAGGTGCCTATCGAAGGCTGCCGCACACTGCTCTATTTTGGTGCTGTGAATTATGACTGCCACGTCTATGTGAACGGTAAGGAGGCAGGACACCATATTGGTGGCTTCACACCTTTCAACTATGATGTCACAGACCTGCTGCGTAGCGGTGAGAATGTCGTCATTGTGAAGGTTGACAACAAGCGCAAGCCAGAGAATGTGCCAACACTGATATTCGACTGGTGGAACTATGGTGGCATTACCCGCGATGTGATGTTGGTAAAGGTGCCAAATACATACATTGAGAACTATAAGCTGCAGCTGGAGAAGGCTGATGCCAAGGCTCGCCAGCGTGAGATAACGATGACGGCTCACCTCAGCAAGCCTTTGGCAGGACAGAAGGTGACATTGTGCATTCCGGAACTGAAGATTGAGAAGGAATGTGTTACAGATAACGATGGTAATGCCCGTCTCGTTGTCAGCGTGCCATCAAAACGCCTCACGCTATGGTGCCCAGAAACACCGAAGCGTTATCGTGTTGATTTGTCGTTAGATGGAAAAGCAGCAGATGGTACTGTGGTAAGTGACTTCGTAAGTGACAGCATCGGCTTCCGCACCATCGAGACAAGGGGAAAGCAAATACTGCTCAATGGCAAGCCTATCTTCCTGCGTGGCATCAGCATCCACGAGGAGAAACCAAATGGCGGTGGTAGAGCTAACTCAACAGAAGATGCCCACACCCTGCTGTCATGGGCAAAGGAATTGGGATGTAACTTCGTGCGTCTGGCACACTATCCACATAACGAATATGCTGTGCGCGAAGCAGAGAGAATGGGTATTCTGGTGTGGTCTGAGATACCTGTCTATTGGACTATTGCATGGAAGAATCCTGATACCTATAAAAATGCACAGCGACAGCTGACAGACATGATAGCACGCGACCAGAATCGTGCAAATGTCATAATATGGTCTATCGCTAACGAGACACCTCATTCTCCGGAGCGTGACAAGTTCCTGAGCAGCCTGTCTCAATATGCACGTAGCCTCGATAATACCCGTTTGATATCTATGGCGATGGAGGTGTTGTCAGCATCCAACTATAAGAATCGTCTGCAGGACAATATGAGCCAGTACGTTGATGTTGTATCCTTCAATCAGTACATCGGTTGGTATCGTGATGTTAATGATGCTCCAAAGATGGTGTGGGAGATTCCTTATGACAAACCTGTTATCATCAGCGAGTTCGGCGGCGGCGCAAAGTATGGCTATCATGGTGCAAAGAACCAACGCTGGACAGAGGAGTTCCAGGAGAATCTCTATCGTGAGAACCTGAATATGATAGACAAGATAGAGGGACTTGCAGGCACGTCACCTTGGATACTGAAGGACTTCCGCTCCCCACGTCGTGTGCTCAATGGCATACAGGACTACTATAACAGAAAAGGTGTTGTCTCAGACAATGGAGAGAAGAAACTCGCCTTCAAGGTCCTGCAGGAGTGGTATAAGAATAAGTAACGGTTAAAGGTTAACGATTAAAGGTTAACGACAGTTTAAGAGTTTAAAAGTTTAAGGAGTTTAATAGAGTTCAATATTTATAATTCACAATGCATAATTGGTTTAAGACCACTTTCATTTTTTCACATTTGACATTTCACATTTCACTTTTCACATTCCTGCTTAGTCTTGTGACTATAGCAGCAAATGCTCAGGAGACCCCAAACTCCCGCCAGGCGAAGCGTATGTTTCTCGATACCTATCATCGTGCATTCAGCGATGAGGGGGCAACGATGCATTATAAGGTGAATATCGCAAGCCTTTATAAGACGGAAGGTACTGTGTGGTATAAGGGAAAGAAAAGCCGCTTTGCTTCAAAAAACAGTCTTGGTTGGAACGATGGTGTTACAGCCTATTATACCAAGGAGAAGAAAAAGACTGTAGAGGTGTATAAGGCCTCTTCCAAGAAAAAGAGTAAGTACGAGGATAAGTTTAAGTTTGAGCCCGACAACTATAACTACAGCATAGCAAACGTGGACGATGGCTATCTCATCACTATCAAGGCAAAGAAAGGCGTTGATGGTGTGAAGGAAGCCCGCATACTGCTCGATAAACGCACTCGTGCCCCCAAAAGCCTGAAGATAAAAGTAGCCTTCTTCTGGGCCACCATACATATCTCGAATTTCCAGGCAGGCAATCTCGATGATAGCCTCTTTGTCTTCCCAAAAGCAAAGTTTGCAGGTTATAAATTCATCGACAAACGGAATGAAGATTAGAACTTAATCTGTGGTGGCATGTTCCTATGCTTAGTATAATCTGACTCTTTCTCTGCTCTCAAAAGAAGTTCCATCTTATTGGTTACCTGATTGCTCCAGCGTTGCCACTCCTTTAGCATTGTTTCACGTATTCGGTCTGCAGCAGCATGATCACATTGTTTCTGCAGATTGTCTGTATAGCCATGAATAAATTGTGCTATAGCAGCAACACGCTGACTGAGGTCTTGCCAGCGGTAGTTCCAATGTGACAGCGTGTCCAGATGCTGGTTTATCTTTGACTTCGCAATCTCTCGTTGCAGGGCCTTCAGTGCTTCTTTCTTCAGGTTTTCCTCTTGATTCAATTCTTTTTTCAACTGCTCATTCGTAGCAGCCAGTTGTTTAAGACTGTCGTTTAGCGTTGCTATGACGGTCTTCATCCGTTCTTCTGCTATTGTTCTTTTCTGTTCGCTATGTTGCTGTTTCTGCACCAGTTCGTTACGCACAGAATCAATAGCGACCTTTGTCTCTTGGGTGTCATCGTTATTCAAAAGGAGCGTGGTGAGTCCCAGAGCCAGCAACAGCATTGCTACTAAGATATTCACCACCAAGGGCCATCGACGTTTCTCTATTCTTGCAAACTCTGCCAGAATCTCTTCCATATTGTTCCATCGACGGTCAATAGGCATCAGACATCGTCCCACCACCTTTTTATATGCACGACCAAGCTGCAATTCTTCCAAAATCAATCCCAGCGAATAAATGTCGTTACGCATATCAGGTACACTGCTTTGCGCCTGTTCCGGTGACATATAGGACAGAGTGCCTGCAGGTTGCTTCAGTACAGCATTCCTATCGCTGTCAGCAAGGCCGAAGTCTATGATTTTTACTCGCTCTCCATTGCGAGTCACCATAATGTTCTTTGGTTTTAGGTCACGATGTACTATGCCGAGCGAATGAACATACGCCAGAGCCTCTGCCAGTTCGCCTGCCACCCTGATGCGCTTCTTTTTGTCAGGACCGGTAGTAAGCCATTCGTCAAGTGTGCTGCCATCAACATACTCCATGATGATAGCCTCACCAATGCCCTCAATATCTTCCAATCCGATAGCCTGCACCACACCAGCATGCTGCATCCTCATAAGCAGTTCCAACTCCTTGTGCAACAACATCTGGCAATTGCTGCAACTGCCATCAGTATCGTCTGTCATCGTCTTCAGCACAAACCAACGGCCATAGCGCATAGCTTTATACAATCGTGTAAAGCCTTCGCTACTCAACAGTTCTATGTTGGTAAAGTGCTGTCCTATGTCTTCGACAAAAGGGTCGGAAAGGTATCCCGAAACCTCTTTCTCGTCCGTTTCTTTATTCGCCATACATTAAATAAACGCAAAAAATGATTCTTTTCGTACATTATTTGCAAGATTTCTTCGTTTTCGTTTTCGTTTTCGTTAAAATTATTGTACCTTCGCACCCATGATTGCAATATTGCTTAGTATAGTTTTGCTCTTTACACCTCTTTGTCTTCATGCAGAAGGTAAAGATAGCGTATTGGCAAGTCCACGAGTTTTCCAACTGCCTGTTAACTGTGATGGGCGCACCGTTATGGTTACTTTTCTGCGTGGAAAGGGACAGGAACGTCATGCCCTTGTTGGTTGCAATACCTATGGAAAGCCCGCTATCGATACAACGACTGTCGGACGCATCATAATACCCGATAGTATTACAGCCCCCAATGGCATACGTTATTGGGTGAAAGGAATCTCACGTCATGCTTTTGCCTATTGTACGCGACTGACAGAAGTAGTTATGCCAGAGACGATGACAGATATTGGTGACCAATCCTTCATTGGTTGTACGTCGCTCACTCAAATAACACTGCCACGCAATCTTGTTGTCATCTATCCTGCTGCTTTCAGAGATTGTCCTTCGCTCAATCTCATACGTCTCCGCTCTCGCAGTGGGTTATCTGTCTATTCTGATATCTTTGACAAATCGACTATCGACAAAGCCATTCTGATGATTCCTGCAGGAACCAGTGATACCTTTAAGAATAGTCTTGTGTGGGGACTATTCCGCTATCGTATGGAAGACTATGATCTTTAACCCAAGTCTAATGACCGATTTGGGTTTAATCTATTCTTTCAAATCGGATACCCTGCTTTAATCCGCATACATACGACATGGGGTGGCTGCTTTTGCCATTGTCCTCATGATGCTGCAGCTGATCCAGATACAGCGGTTCTCCATCAATTATCATGCTACACTGAAACGTATCACCAGGCTGCAGACGAGTCTGGCTGGAGGCAATAACTCTGAAACAAAGACTGCCAGTATATTCTATGTCACACACCCTGTCTGGCAGCCATGTAAGTCTTATTTTGTCACCCACATTCACATCGACAGAAACACTCAGTTTGCGAGTCATCACAAATCCGCTCTGTGGTGTGTTTTCTCCATTGTCTGTAGCCGTGAGAAAACTCTCTATGTTGTTATATCCCAGGAAACGAACCAGTATCAGGAGTGTATTACTGCGTGGATTAGTGCCATCATCCATGTTTCCCCAGATGCGACGCAAAGTGTTGCGACTCAGCAGCTTTCCTGTTCTGCTGAATATCTGTTGGCTCAGGTTCTCAAAATCCTTAGGAGTTTGCACAGGCTGACCAATCGCCAGTTCTACGCTTCTGCAAATCTGTCTTATCTGTTCCTTATTAATTTCTGCCATTTTTTTTGTAATGTGACTTATTTGTGCACAAAATTACACATTTCCTATGACATATAAAAGGTAAAAACACAAAAAATGCAGTACTATTTTCAATTTGGGCCAATTTGGGCCAATGGGGTTTAAAGAAAAAGTCCTACCTTTGCACCCAGAAATAAACCATTAAACCATTAAACTATTAATCTATTAAACCATCATGGGTCTGATAAAATCCTTAAAGAAGTTTTTCCGCAGCAAGCATTCTTCATCAGAAAAAGCGGAACCAAAGAAGCCAGAAACTTCAGAATACAATGATACCCCATCATCCTCAGCAGATACAGCAATCTGGGTTGGATGATGGAAATGTAAATAGTTGATAAAATAGATTATAGTTAAAGGGCTTGTGTGTCGTGAGATATACAAGCCTGTTTTT
>CAMNHS010000082.1 GCA_946539635.1 uncultured Prevotellaceae bacterium | reverse complement strand
AAATGTGGCAAGGAACCCTCAATGAATCATTAGGCGACACCTTCACCCTTGAAGGCGATAAAGAATATATTGTTTTCCAAACCCACGGAAAAAAGCAAAAATCCCGTTTTTAACGTTTTTTAGGCCCTACAACGCGTTTATGCCATTTTTTTTTCGTACCTTTGAGCCCAAATTTAAAATAATATATAACAGATAAAATAGGTTTAAATGGACGAAACACAAACTTTTGACCGTGACAGAATCCTCAAGGTGAATATTGAGGAAGAAATGAAGACGAGTTACATTGATTACTCAATGTCAGTAATTGTAGCTCGTGCTCTGCCCGATGTGCGCGATGGCTTTAAGCCGGTTCACCGCCGTATTCTTTACGGTATGCTGGGAATCGGTAATACAAGTAACCAACCTTATAAGAAGTGTGCCCGCGTAGTAGGTGAGGTGCTTGGTAAGTATCACCCTCATGGTGACTCTTCTGTATATGGAGCACTGGTGCGTCTGGCACAGGATTGGAACATGCGTTACACCCTCGTTGACGGACAGGGTAACTTCGGTTCTGTCGATGGTGACTCTGCTGCTGCGATGCGTTATACGGAGTGCCGCCTCTCAAAGATGGGCGAACACATCATGGACGACCTTGAGAAGGATACCGTCGATATGATGAACAACTTCGATGACTCTTTGCAGGAGCCAACAGTAATGCCTACAAAGATTCCTAACCTCCTCGTAAACGGTGGTAACGGCATTGCGGTAGGTATGGCAACGAATATGCCTACACACAACCTTGGTGAGGTAATCGACGGCTGCTGCGCCTATATCGACAATCCTGACATAGATACCGATGGCCTGATGCAGTATATCAAGGCTCCTGACTTCCCAACAGGTGCATACATATATGGAATCCAAGGCGTAAAGGAGGCTTACGAGACTGGTCGCGGACGTATCATCATACGTGCAAAGGCTGAGATTGAGTCTGACGAGAACCACGATAAGATTGTTGTTACCGAGATTCCATACGGTGTCAACAAGGCTCAGCTGATAGAATACATTGCTGACCTCGTAAAGGAGGGTAAGATAGAGGGTATCTCAAATGTCAATGACGAAACAGGCCGTCAGGGCATGCGTATCGTTGTTGACGTAAAGCGTGATGCTAATGCTAACGTCATCCTGAACAAACTCTTCAAGATGACTGCCCTGCAGAGTTCTTTCTCTGTTAACAATATCGCCCTCGTAAAGGGACGCCCACGCCTGCTGTCACTGAAGGAGTGTGTGAAGTACTTCGTAGAGCATCGTCATGATGTGACTATACGTCGTACTAAGTTCGATAAGGCAAAGGCAGAGGCTCGTGCCCACATCTTGGAGGGCTTGATAATTGCCGTTGACAACATCGACGAGGTTGTAAAACTGATACGTGCCTCAAAGACTCCTACTGATGCACAGCGTGCTTTGGAGCAGCGCTTCGAACTCGACGAACTGCAGTCAAAAGCTATCGTTGATATGCGTCTGTCACAGCTGACAGGTCTGCGTGTAGAGGAACTGAAGGCTGAGTACAAGGAGATAATGGAACTCATTGCTTACTTGCAGCAGATTCTGGATGACCCAGAGTTGTGTAAGAAGGTGATGAAGGATGAGCTTCAGGAGGTGAAGGAGAAATATGGTGACGAGCGTCGCACAGAGATAAAGCTCTCTAATGCAGAGTTCAACCCAGAGCAGTTCTATGCTAACGATCCTGTTGTCATCACAATGTCACACCTGGGATACATCAAGCGTACCTTGCAGGCTGACTTCCGTGCACAGACACGCGGCGGAGTTGGTTCTCGCGGTTCTCGTACCCGTGAGCAGGACTTCACAGAATATATCTACGCAGCAGATGCACACGATATGATACTGTTCTTCACCAAGAAAGGTCGTGTATATTGGCTGCGTTGCTTTGAGATACCAGAGGGTGCAAAGGATGCAAAGGGACGTGCTATACAGAACCTGCTCCAGTTGGAGCCAGACGATGCTGTAAATGCATTCCTCGGAATCCAGAGCCATAAGTTTAACGACGAGGAATTCCTCACAAGCCACTATGTTGTCTTTGCAACAAAGAACGGTATCGTAAAGCGTACCACCCTGAAAGACTACTCTCGCGTTCGTGGAAAGGGTGTACGTGCTATCAATATTCAGGAGAATGATGAGGTAGTAAACGTAATGCTGACAAACGGTCATAACGAGCTTATCCTTGCTTCACGAAATGGTCGTGCAGTTCGTTTCAACGAAACAGATATCCGTGTGATGTCTCGTGTTGCTACTGGTGTACGTGGTATGACACTGCAGGGTGATGACGATGCAGTAATCGATCTCGTTGTAGCATACGACCCAGAGCAGTCGCTGATGGTAATATCCGAGAAGGGTTATGGTAAGCGCTCCAAGATTGGTGTGCTGACAGAACAGACCCGTGAGGATGGTACTACATACATGAAGGTAGAGGATGGTGGTTACCGTCTCACCAAGCGTGGCTCAAAGGGTGTTACAACTCTTAACATCACAGAGAAGACTGGTAAGGTGATTGCCATGAAGTGTGTGAAAGGCGACGAAGACCTCATGATTATCAACAAGAGTGGTATCGCTATTCGCTTTGCTATTGCTGATGCTGGTAGCGAGAAGGGACGTAACACTCAGGGTGTGAAACTCATCGACCTGAAGAAACGTAATGAGTCTATCGCTTCTGTCTGCGTTGTTCCTCACGAGGATGTGGAAGAAGAGGAAAACGTTGACGATAACGTTGATGTTAACCAAAACGATAATGAAGATAACAACCAATAACTTTAATTTAACAAATCAATTATGAAAAAGATTTTTATCACGATGTTGGCAGCTGTAGTAGCTACTGCATCATTTGCTCAGAATCCAAGGTACGACAAGGAGATTGCAGCAACAAAGAATTATGAAGCAGGTCTTAAAATCTACAACGAAGCAAAGGAGTCTATGGACCCAGAGATTAAGCAGAAGGCTGCACTTGCTCTGAACAAGTTGGCTGATGCTGAGGCTAAGACTGCTATTGAGAATGTTACCGCTGGTAAGGCTACCAACGATGATAACAAACTCATCGCTAACATGATTAATGCTGCTTTCCGTTGTAAGAAGGTTGGCGCAAAGGGTGGCGAAGACATTTTCAAGAATGTCCAGAACTATCGTCCTTTGATGATTAACGCTGCAAACAATACTAATGATAACGACGAGAAACTGATGTTTGCCCTTACATACATTAAGTCTGCAGAGGCTAATGACCAGTTTGCTCCTTTGGCTTCTTTCTTTGCTGCCTATGCAAACTACAACAAGGAAGACTTTGCTAATGCTGCAAAATATGCTAAGACTGCCATTGGTGATGAGCGCGTACACGCTCAGGCTGAGCAGATCTATTGCATGTCTTTGGAAAAAACCATGAAGACAAGAGAGGACTCTCTGAAGTACGTTGATGCATTGAAGGAGCTTGACGTCAACAAGTATTTCTTCCAGATTTTCAACATATACAACAGTATTGGCATGCAGGACAAAATACAGGTTCTGATTGACGAATCTCTGGCGAAGGACCCAAATAACAAGACTGCATATTTGGTAAGAGGAACCCTGAAGGGTGAGAAGCAGGACTTCAAGGCTGCTCTTGAGGATTTCAAGAAGGTAGTAGAGATTGACCCTAACTACATACATGGTTGGTTTAACCTTTCAAAGTGCTATGGTAATATCGCTGACGATATCCAGCTGAAGAAGGCTGACAAGTCTGGTCGTCTGTTTGGTGATGACCTGAAGGCTTGTTCTGAGGCTTACGAAGGTGCTGCTGATGCTCTGGAGCATGTTCGCACTCTCGACCCTAACCACGAGACTATAAACAACTGGCCTATGCTGCTCCGTATGTACTATAACCGTATGGGTAAGACTGATAAGGCAAAGGAGATTTCTAAACTCATCGGTGACGAATAAGATTAACGCTTAAAGAAAACAAATGCAAAAAGTAGCACTACTTTTTACGTTTATAATATTTATTACTTCATCTGCCTCGGCTTCTGTCCTCGACAACAGGAGAACGAGGCAGTTGAAGAATGACCTTGAAGCTGCCAGAATTGCCGTAAGAAATGCGGTAAACCTGGTGGAGGATACTGATGAGTCACGAAAGCGCATCAGGGCTCTGCAGGATAATGAGCGAAAACTGAGTGCGTATTTCAACGATTCGGTATTCAAAGACCGTAAGGACCTCAGGCTGATTTCTTTGGATATTCTGAAGAAACAATATGACGTCTATAACGACCGCATGTATCTCAACATGCCAGTAGATACGATGGCAATGGTGATGAAGGGTCAGCAGCTCCTTGTCAGCATGCTGTCATTTGATAGCCTGGAGGTGGGAAAGAGTTATCGCAAGAAACACTCTGAAGTAATGGCACCTTATCATGGCAATCTCCTGAAGGGTGGCATCTATTGCATGGCACATGCGAAATGGCAAGAGGCGTGGGAATGCCTCGACCTGTATCTTGACAGCAGAAGACAACCGCTGTTCTCTGACATCAAGTTCGACGGTGCAAATGATGAGTTCGCTGCCTTCCTTGCGTTGATGTGCGGCAATAGCCTTGACAGCCTGTCGATGATGATGAAGTATTCCGAGGAGGCCATAAGATACAGCCCACGACGTGAATACACCTTGCAACTGCTGGCAGAGGCATGGAAGGTGTTCATACCGCAGAAAATGTATCTGCACTACCTGCAGGAGGGTTTTAAATTCTATCCGGAATCGACGTATTTTTTCCCTCGACTGATAGATTACTATACGTCACACGGAAAGAACGACGAAGCAATGTTGTATATTGACAAGGCATTGCAGACAGACCCGAGGAACCAGCTCTTCCTGTTGGCAAAACATAGTGTCCTCATGGCGCAGAAGAAGTATGACGAGGCGCTGGAATATGGCGTGACACTGTTGCGCGATAATCCTGACCAGGCCATACCGAATTATAATGTGGGATACATCTATTATCTCCGTGCTCTTGATGCGCAGAAGAATTACAGCAGGTCGTACAGAGAGAGACAGAAAGATGCACAGGAGGAATATAACAAATGTCTGCCTTATATTGAGCGATACCGTAAGTTGATGCCAAACGACCGCGAGCGTTGGTATCCTATTTTGTATGAGGTGTACTATAACCTCAATATGGGCAAGAAATTCGACTCCCTGCTTTGATGATGGGTCGCGTACTGTTAGCAATATTTATTTCTATCGTTACTTTTGTCTCACTGCAGCAGTGTATCTCGCAGCGTGAGAATCAAAAGATTATAACTCCGTGGGGTGCTGTCCTCGGAGAAGATACGGACACCATCGATGCTGACGAATATACCCTGAACGATATTGTAAAAGGAGGTGAACTGATAATGCTGACATTGTCGGGTCCGAATACGTATTACGACTATCACGGCAAAGGCATGGGCGTGCACTATCTGCTTTGCGAGAAACTGGCAGAACGCCTTGGCGTAACCCTTCGCGTAGATGTCTGTAGGGATACTGTCGATATGCTGCAGCGCCTGCGCAATAGGGAGGGCGACATCATTGCCTTTCCTCTCTCCCCAAAAGACCTTCTCGGTTTCTCGGAATGTGGCGAGCACTGGGCTGTCAGCAAAGAGAATCCGGAGCTGGTGAAGGAGGTTCGGATATGGTACAAGCCTGAGATGTATAAGGAGACGAAGCGTGAGGAGGAATATCTGCTCACCGAGGCAAGCGTAAAGCGTCATGTGTATCCTTTCATGCTGTCTGCCCGTTCAGGAAAGATTTCAAAATACGACCACTTCTTCCGCAGATATGCCCCTGTTGCTGGTATGGAATGGACCCTCCTTGCAGCACAGTGCTATCAGGAGAGTTGCTTCGACCCGAAGGCTCATTCATGGGCGGGAGCTTGCGGGCTGATGCAGATATTGCCAAGCACGGCAGACCACCTGAAGCTGCCGCGAAACAAAATTTACGACCCGGAACAGAATATCGCTGCTGCTGCGCGTTATATGCGTGAGTTGCAGACTCACTTCAGCGATGTCGGTAGTCGTGCCGAGAGAATACGTTTTGCCCTGGCGGCATATAATGGCGGCGCATACCACATCCGCGATGCCATGAAGCTGACAAAGAAATATGGCGGTAACAGCTACCGGTGGAAGGATGTCAGGAAATATGTCCTGCTCCTCTCAACCCCACAGTATTACAATGACCCAGAGGTGTCACACGGATATATGCGCGGCTCCGAGACGGTAAATTATGTCGAAAAGATAATGGACCGCCAGTCGAAATACCGTCACAC
>CAMNHS010000081.1 GCA_946539635.1 uncultured Prevotellaceae bacterium | reverse complement strand
GTCATCAAGAAGGGTGACAAGGAGTTTAATGCTCTTGGTGGCCGCACAAAGTAAAAATTCCATTATTTTATAAGATTAAACCCTGAAAGTAATGTAAAAAGCTTTCAGGGTTTATTAATTTATGTAATAAATACCCCACAAATTATTAAACATATTTAGTTTTTTTCATTTGAGGTTGCATTATTCAAAACTATTTAGTATCTTTGCAGGCGAAATAATAGGGAGAGGAGCAGTTTTAAAATAGAACAAGAATAGAAGATGTTGATAAATTGTCCTGAATGTAATCATCAAGTTAGTGACAAGGCTGCCACCTGTCCCAATTGTGGAATAAAGATTGCTGGCAACCCAGACATTACTAACCCTAATACCCCCAAGCGTCGCAAATCAGACACAAAATCTTCTGGGAATGGTAAAAACAAATCTTCTCGCTGGGCAATCATATTCTTCATCATTCTGACCCTTGTTTTTGCAGTTGCCGTAGGTTCTTATTACCTACACACCCAAATGCAGAAACAAGATGAGGAAGCAGCCTTCCAGCAAGCCGTTGAAAGCAATAATGCTGACGAATTGCAGCGTTATTTGGCACATTATGGAGCAGCGCCACAAATGCATCGCGACTCTGTAAAGGCAATGCTGCAACATATGCGTGATGCAGAACGCAACAAAGAAGAGCAAGAGCAGTTGGATGCCATAGACTCTATCGACTATGCTCTGGCATGTAAGATAAACACTATTGATGCTTACGAGAATTATTTACGGAAATATCCAAAGAGCAAAAGGATAGCAGAAGTAAAGCAACGCATTTTGGAACTTGTCAGCAACAATGCGACGGAAGAGGAAATAGATTTTGCTCGTAGTGTTTGCAGGCGTTTCTTCCGATCTATCAATTCCCATGATACTGACCAACTACTCTCAACGGTACCAACAACAATGACAAGATTCCTTAATCGTGTTGGAGCTACAAATAGCGATGTGGTGACATTCATGGAGAAACTATACAAGCCCGACGTTAATAACTTGAATTTCCGCATCATGGAGCCATTCATAGCCAAGCATGCTACAGATGAAGGAGGCTCAGAGGTATTACGGGCACAATTTACGGTTACCCTGAGTATAGATCGCGAAGATCTTACAAAGGAACGCTTTTCTACATACAACGTAACAGCCGATATCACTCCTGATGGGCTGATATCGAGATTTAACCTCAAGAAGGTAGTGGCACAAGCTACCGAATATTCTGAATAACAACGATACCAATGATTCGCTGGGATATAGAACAATATAGTGCAGAACAATATCGTCAGGCATGGGAATTGAGCAAGAAACTCAACATGTCCGAGATACTTACTATGCAATTAGTGCGTCACGGCATCACCACAGAATCTAATGCGAAATTATTCTTCCGTCCACAGTTACCAGACCTCATCAATCCTTTCCGCATGAAGGATATGGATATTGCCGTTGACAGACTCAATGATGCCATTGGTCGCAAAGAGCATATCATGGTTTATGGCGATTATGATGTTGACGGAGTTACTGCGGTAACATTAGTATATAAATTCTTGCAGCAATATTACAGCAATCTGGAATACTACATTCCAAATCGCTATGACGAAGGGTATGGTGTCAGCAAAAAGGGCATTGACTATGCAAAGCAACGCGGTGTTACTCTAATCATTATCCTCGACTGCGGAATAAAGGCACACGAAGAGATTGCATATGCACGCAGCCTTGGTATTGATTTCATCATCTGCGATCACCACTTTCCCGATACCGACGATAAAGGTAATGATATCCTGCCTCCAGCTGTAGCGATTCTTAATCCTAAGCAGCAGGCAGACACATATCCTTTCAAGCATCTCTGCGGATGCGGAATAGGATTTAAGTTTATGCAGGGATTTGCAAAGAATAATGGCATACCATTCTCAAAACTCATTCCCCTACTCGACCTCTGCGTCATTTCTATCGCTTCAGACCTCGTAAATATAACTGACGAAAATCGCATTCTTGCCTATCATGGTCTTAAGCAGCTTAATCTCAAGCCTTCTACTGGCATACAAGCTATCATAGAAACCTGTGGTCTTAATGAGCAGGAAATCACTATGAACGACATTGTCTTCAAGATAGGTCCACGCATCAATGCCTCTGGTCGTATGGAGAATGGTCAGCTGGCTGTCAACCTGCTTGTAGAAAAAAATCTCGACAAGGCACTTGAACTAGCAAAGGAGATTGACGAATACAACGACCAACGTCGTGAGGCCGATAAGCAGATGACAGAAGAAGCCAATGAGCTTGTACATGCTCTGCTCGATAAAGAAGACTCAAAGCTTTGGGCTTCAGAAACCCCGTTGAGCATTGTTGTCTACGATGAGACATGGAAAAAGGGTATTCTCGGAATCGTAGCAACACGTTTGGCAGAAGATTATTTCCGTCCTACTATCGTCTTCACCCGCGAAGGCGACTATGCCGTCGGTTCTGCGCGCTCTGTTGCAGGCTTTGATATATACGCTGCAATACGCAGTTGTCGCGAGTTGCTTGTCAACTTCGGAGGACATACCTATGCCTGTGGCCTTACCATCCGTTGGACTGATGTAGAACGGTTCAAATCCAATTTTGAGAAATACGTTGCAGAGCATATTTCACCAACACAGACTGAGCCAGCAATAAAGATAGATGCTGTGATAGACTTTGCAGATATAAACCGAAGACTGCTTCATGACCTGAAACGTTTCTCTCCTTTCGGTCCAGGAAATATGAAGCCTCACTTCATGACAAAAGAGGTTTATGACTTTGGCACTTCGAAGGTAGTCGGTCGCACACAGAAGCACGTAAAGATGGAACTCGTTGATTCCAAATCACCAACCGTTGTCAATGGTATTGCTTTCGGACAAGCGCCTCTAGTGAAGCAGATAAAGTCAAAACAGGCATTCGATATTGCATATACAATAGAAGAAAACCAGTACAAGAAGGGTTTTGTACAATTACAGATAGATGACATACACTTCCATACTGAAGGATAACTTTGGATATGACTCCTTCCGCTTTATACAAGAAGACATCATCAATAGTATCGGAAGCGGTCATGACACCATAGGTCTGATGCCTACAGGAGGTGGAAAGAGTATCACCTTCCAAGTGCCAGCACTCGCTATGGACGGAACGTGTATCGTCATTTCTCCACTGATAGCGCTGATGCAAGACCAGGTGGAGCATCTTAAGAAACGTGGTATTAAGGCTGAGGCAATATATACCGGCAAAAGCCATGATGAAATTCAGAGAATACTGGATAATACCATCTTCGGAGTTGTAAAGTTCCTGTATATCTCCCCAGAGCGACTTGCATCGTCACTCTTTCTGGCAAAGCTACGCCATATAAAGGTATCATTCATTGTCGTTGACGAGGCGCACTGCATATCCCAATGGGGACACGAATTCCGTCCTGCCTATCTGCATATCAAGGACATCCGCCAAGAACTTCCCGATTGCCCTGTCCTCGCACTCACTGCTACGGCGACAACAGAGGTAATAGAAGACATCAAGAGTGAACTCAGCAGGCCTGGTAAGGAAGCTGACGAAGAAACGTTCAACATCTTCAGCATGTCCTTCCGACGCCCTAATCTGCGTTATGTCGTGAGACATACCAACGACAAAATCGGACAAATACTAAAAATACTCGAGTCCGTAGAAGGTTCCGCCATCATATATACCCGAAGTCGCGAAAAGACGAAGGAACTGTCCAAGGAGTTGGAAGTTTTTGGCATTAAATCCACCTACTACCATGCCGGTCTTGACTTCAGTGTGAAGCAGAAGCACCAGCAGCTGTGGCAAGACAACACTATCCGAGTGATGGTAGCTACAAATGCCTTCGGAATGGGTATCGACAAGCCCGATGTCAGAATCGTGATACATGCCGATGTGCCCGACTCTCTTGAGGCATACTATCAGGAAGCAGGTCGTGCAGGCCGCGATGGGCAGCAAGCATATGCTGTATTGCTCTATGATAAGCGCGACAAGACACAACTGCTGACACACCTCAATGAACAATATCCTGAAAAGGATTATATACGAAATATCTATGACAAATTGGCTTATTTCTTTCAGCTGGCAGTAGAAGATGGCATGGGAGCCACTTACATCTTTGACGAGGAGCAGTTCTGCATAAACTACCACTTATGGCCCGCCACCCTTCACGGAGCACTCCACATACTTCAGAATGCCGGGTACATAGAGTACGATGGAGCGCACAATGAAAGAGCCCGCGTCATAATGAATATCTCACGCCATGAGCTCAATGATATCCAAGGGCTTTCAAAAACTGAGGAAGAAGTGCTGACACGCCTGCTGAGGTATTATGGCACACTTTTTTCCGACTTCACTTTCATTGACGAGATGGCAATAGGCCGCCGTCTGGGAATGGACGAATCACAGCTGCATGTAGCCCTGAAGAGTTTGGCACAGAGAAAGATTATACGTTACGCTCCATCGAGAACGATACCAATAATATACTATCCGCAGCAGAGATACCTCTCAGAAGACCTTCGCTTTCCCAAAAGCATTTATGAAGACCTGAAGGAGAAAGCAGAAAAACGTATCGGCAGCGTGCTGGATTATATAGAAACAGAGAAAAATAACGAAGAAGTCCTACTAAGATACTTCGGTGAGAAATATAAAGAAGAGTAGATATGGCACCTTTTGCTTTTCCTTTGCAATTCAACTTCCTTGATATCATCATCAAGGGTATGATAATAGGCATTGTATGTTCTGCCCCAATGGGGCCCGTCGGAATACTATGCGTACAACGCACCCTAAACAAGGGACGTTGGTTTGGCTTTGTAACAGGTCTGGGAGCAACACTCAGCGACATCATCTATGCCCTGCTGACGGGTTTCGGTATGAGCTTCGCAATGGAACTGATAGACAATCCGCAGAACAAATTCTTCCTACAGATATTTGGTTCTGTATTACTCTTTCTCTTTGGCATATACTGCTTTAAGAGCGACCCTCGCAACAAGGTCCATCAGGGCAAGGGCATCAAG
Source organism: uncultured Prevotellaceae bacterium (assembly GCA_946539635.1). Lineage (GTDB taxonomy): Bacteria > Bacteroidota > Bacteroidia > Bacteroidales > Bacteroidaceae > Prevotella. The sequence goes on along the minus strand of CAMNHS010000081.1, from coordinate 1,349 downwards.
GGGTCACTGACACATAACTTCGTGACAGCATTCATCGTCACATTCTCCAATCCACTTATCATATTCCTTTTCCTCGCCACATTTGCGCAGTTTGCGTTTGTCGTTCCAGACCATCCTCTTGAGATGTCGCTAGGATATCTCTCCATCGCTGGAGGAGCCCTATTGTGGTGGTACGGATTAACGTGGGTGATTGATAAAGTGCGTGAATATTTCTCTCTTGACGCCATAAAAATTATTAACAGGATAATAGGTACCATTGTTATGGTATTCTCGTTTGCCATCTTCATGGGTACCGCATTCAACTTATTCTCTATTTTTACACTATGACAATTTCCCAACAACTGCGAAAAGATAACATCGTAGGCTACCTGCTATATATGTGGCAGGTGGAAGATACTATTCGTGCCTACCAATGCGATCTTTCTGCCATCAAGCGCGACTATATTTCTCGCTTCGATCTCACCGACGAACAGCGTGAGGAAACTATCGACTGGTATGGCAATCTCATTCGCATGATACGCGAAGAGGGTCTCACACAAGGGGGACACATACAGATAAACAAGATTATCGTGCAGCAGCTTGACGAGTTGCATGCTCAGCTGCTACAATCGCCAAAGTTTCCCTTCTATAGTAGCGAATACTATAAGGTGCTGCCATTTATCGTGGAGCTACGCAACAAGGGCAGCAAGGATTTTTCTGAAGTTGAAACATGCCTCAATGCCGTATATGGCGTAACGCTTCTGCGGCTGCAAAATAAGGAAATCAGCGCCTCTACCAACAATGCCGTAAAAGAAATTTCAACTTTCCTCGGTATGCTCTCCGACTACTATAAGAAAGATAAGGAAGAAGGATTGAAGTTTGAAGATTGAACATTGAAAATTGAACATTGAAAATATGAATCCAGAAATAAACAGACGCCGCACTTTTGCGATTATCTCCCACCCTGATGCTGGTAAGACAACGCTTACCGAGAAGTTCCTGCTCTTTGGTGGGCAAATACAGGTTGCAGGTGCCGTAAAAAGCAACAAGATACGTAAGACAGCCACCTCCGACTGGATGGATATCGAGAAACAACGTGGTATCTCTGTGTCCACCTCTGTTATGGAATTTGACTATACTCCCCCTGCTGACAAGACAGGCGAGGTATATAAGGTTAACATCCTCGACACCCCTGGTCACCAAGACTTTGCCGAAGACACCTACCGCACTCTCACTGCCGTTGACTCTGCCATCATCGTGGTTGATTCTGCAAAGGGTGTAGAGGCCCAGACACGAAAGCTGATGGAGGTGTGCCGCATGCGAAACACCCCCGTTATCATCTTCATCAACAAGATGGACCGCGAAGGTCG
>CAMNHS010000080.1 GCA_946539635.1 uncultured Prevotellaceae bacterium | reverse complement strand
AATGATAATGCCACTGTCCACATATGGAATGCCAAATCCTTTTGGCTAAGTATCATGTTGAGCAGTTTCGGAAAGAAAAACCTTACCCCCCATGCGGCAAACAATGGTGCCAGCAATAGCGGGAATACATGTCTCAATATCAGCAACAGGGTAGGCAGAAATGCCATTCCGTGACGTGCAGAGGCAAGGGGCAGGAAGACGGGTATAATCATCGCTGTCACTATACATATCAGTATGGTGTATGACGTCGTCAGTCCTGCGTCACCTCCCAGCTTTGATGTCACTACGGCGCATGCCGTTGCGGTGGGACATATCATCACCAGCAGGAATGTTTCTGCCATCAGGCGGTATTCAGTCTGCGGAAAGAGGTATAGCACAATGCATGTCAGTATGAAGAATACGGATTGTATCATTATCAGCCATAGGTGTATCATCTTTGGCTTCAGTGCCGATGGCGGCACCTTGCAGAATGTTACGAAGAGCATGCAGAAGAGCAGTGTCGGCTGCAGTATCTCTATTCCCTGTACTATGTCTCTCTTGATGTCTGTATCCAAGGGCAGTTCCCTGCCTATGATATATCCTAACGCCCCTATCGTCATCGATATGGGTAAGGCCCAGTTTTTTATAAAGCGGAGTAACATTTCTTTATACCTTGTTCTCTGTGTTCTACGTGCACCTCAATGCCGTATTTCTCATGTATGTGTTCTGCCAGATGCTGTGCAGAATAGACGCTCCTATGTTGTCCTCCAGTACATCCGAAGGAGAACATCAGGCTCGTAAAACCTCTCTTCATATATCTCTCCACATGGGCATCTGCCAACTTATAGACACTCTCTAAGAATGTCAGTATTTCTCCGTCGTCTTCCAAGAAGCGTATCACGGGTTCGTCGAGTCCTGTCAGTTTTTTGTATGGCTCATAGCGTCCAGGATTGTGGGTAGAACGGCAGTCAAAGACATACCCGCCGCCGTTGCCGGAGGGGTCTTCAGGAATACCTTTGTGGAAAGAGAAGGAATAGACCCTCACCACCAACGGTCCCTTGCCGTCATATTTTGATACTGTTGGCTTACCATCATTATGCACCTTGGGCTTTGGTGCAAACTGCGGCAGTTCTGTCAGTTCTTTCAGTATGGTGACGAGGTAAGGGTAGGGGAAGTCATTCTTTGCCAGCAAGTCTCTAAGGTTTTGTATGGCAAATGGTATGCTTTCTATGAAGTGTGCCTTGCGTTCAAAATATCCCCTGAATCCGTATGCCCCCAATACCTGCATGGTGCGGAAGAGAACAAACAATTGCAGTTTTTCGTTGAATGCCCTGAACGACGGTACTTCGGTATATTGTTTCAGGGCGTCGTAATATTCCCTTATTAGTTCCTTTCTCAGGCTGTCCGAATAGCGTGCCGCTGCTTGCCACAGGAATGATGCCACATCATAGTAATAAGGTCCTCGTCTGCCCCCTTGGAAGTCTATGAAGTAAGGCTTTCCCTTTGCGTCGAGCATCACGTTGCGAGCTTGGAAGTCCCTGTATAGGAATGATTCCACAGGTGTCGAAGTACTTGCCTCAAGGTCTTTTGCCAAAAGGCGGAAGTTTGCCTCCAGCTTAAGTTCATGGAAGTCTGGCAGAGTCTCCTTTAGGAAGCAATACTTAAAATAGTTCAGGTCAAAGAGTATTCCCTCCTGATCGAATGCCGGTTGTGGATAGCATACCGAGAAGTCCAATCCTCGCGCACCTCTTATCTGTACGTTAGGCAGTTCTCTGATGGTTCGCCTGAGTAGTTCCTTTTCCTTGACATTATAGCGTCCTCCAGCATCGCGGCCACCCTTGATGGCATCATATAGTGATAGGGAACCGAGGTCGTTCTGTATGTATCTCAATTCGTCCTCACTTTCTGCCAATACCTTTGGCACAGGGAGTTTCCGCTTTGTGAAATGTTTTGCCAGCGACAGGAAGGCATGGTTCTCATCCTTCGAAGTTCCCACACAACCGATGTATGTCTTGCCATTTTCATCGGTCATCCTATAGTACTCCCTGTTGCTGCCGGCACCTGGCAATTTCTCCATCTTTACAGGCCCTGTTCCGTGCCAGGTGGTATATAACTCTTTTAGTTTTTGCATAGTGCCTTCATTAAAATGTCGGTGTCTCCTAACTTTCCGTTTATCAGGCATACAGCCTCTACCTTTGCCTTCAAGCAAAGAGTGTTGTCTGGCAGGCGGTAGATATCCTGCAGGAAGATATACCTCAATCCTTCCTTTACCATGTTTATGCGTACTGCATATTCGTCGCGTGAGCGGAGGGGCACCTTGAAGCGCATTTCTATCTTTGCCACTACGCAGTCGATGCCCTGCTTATGCAGTTCAGCAAAACTGATGCCGTTGGCAAGCAGGAATTCATGTCGAGCATGCTCTGTGTAATGTTGGTAGTTGGCATTATTCACAATGCCTTGCAGGTCGCATTCGTAATCGCGTACCTTGTCCCTATGTTCAAATAAATATTCCATTCTGTAAGAGACTATTTCTGAATAATCTTCCTCTCTCCATTTATGCATACCACATAGATGCCACGAGGCAATTGTCTCAAAGCATTTGCAGAAGCGCTGCTGAGAATACGTCGGCCTGTCAGGTCATAGACGCCATCGGCACATGCAGCTTTTCGTACCTCATACGATTTGTCAGCAAGTTGGTTGATACCTGTATCATCAATACTACGCACAGGGCAGAGCATCCATTGACGATGGGTTGGGGTATCGGTGTCGGCTGTGTATTGCCATGTACAAACAGTTGTACCTGCACTGCTGTTGGCATTGCTGAGGTCAAAGGCGTAGCTGCTATAGTTGGCTGGTGATATCTTATAGTAAGGTAAATCAATGGCGTTCAGATAGAACTGCTGTTCGGAAGATGTCGAAGTCTGTGCAGTCAGTTTTGACGAGCCAGAGGCTCTAAAAGAAGTTAATAGCTCGCCTCGCGCATTTTCAAGAATGAAAGGTCCGGAGTAATTGACAGAAGCCCCGTTCTTTCTGAGTCTCCAGCGTTGGTTTTCACCATAAGTGGTGTTCTCTATCGTTATTGCTCCGTTTGCTGCGGCAGTCAGGGCTGTGGTAAGGTTGTGACGTGGCACGATGATATATTCTGTATCTTCCTCCAGTTTCTGTCTTTCGGTGATGCCGTCCACTGGTATCACGAGTGTGGTGATGCTCTGGGTGGGGAGCTTTACCATTAGCGATGATTCATCGAGTGTAAAGTCCTGCACACTCTTCAGACTTTCTGTTGAAGATGTGCGATAGGCTTTTATGTTGCTGATATTGGGTAAACCGATAAACTGCGTCAGATCTATATGGTGGTAAGCCAGGCTACCCTCGTTCAGCAGCACAAGTACGAGAGAGTCCCGCGCCTCGTTCATAGCAGCTAATGATTGGTCGTTGAGCGATGCTATAATGCTGTAGCCGCTCTTTATAAAGCGTGAGCATTGCTGGCGTACATAGAAGTTCTTCACCTTTGAGTATGTCTGCTGGCTGAAGCTGCCTCGGATGGTGCACCACTGGTCGTTTGCTTCTTCCATATACTGCCAGTCAATCCACGTCTCAGGTTGCAGGTAGCGCATATCGTCAAACAACTTCTGTGTCAGGCTCAGATTACCACCAATACCGTTGCCTCCAGCGCCTACTTCACTCATCCATAGTGGTATGTTGTCCTGATGAGCCAGAAAAGCCATGTGTACGCGGTCGGCATTACTTCCCGAATATGTGTGTGTATTCCACTGCCCTATCTTTGAGAGTACATTGCCCTGCTTGTAAGCCTTGTAACCATTGACGGCCAATCCCACGTTCGTCTCGTCGGATGCTGAGATTACGGTGGTTAGTCCTGATGCGTCGAGGATGGGTTTGAGTACTTTGATAAAGTTTACCTGCGAAGCATAGTCGAAGTGACATCCCTCCTGCGGGCCGTTGGCGTACCAGAAATTAGTCACAGATTCGTTGAACGGCTCCAACGTCTTGAACTCTATGCCGTATTCATCCTTGTAATGCTTGCATACATCTACCAGATAGTGGGCAAACTCCTCGTAGTATTCAGGCTTTAGGTTGTCTTTTCCACCATCTGTGTTTCCGCTCACGCACCCGCTGTATGTCATGTAGTAAGGACATGAATTGCTGAATGCCTCAAATACGGCATCTGGTCTCTTCTCACGTATCTTTAGCATAATCTTACGTTGTGCCTCGTCGCGGTCCCAATGATATACATCACCAGAGAAATCTTTGAAGCCCTCCATTTCTGCTCTCAAACCCTTGCCGTTACCCATGTGGTGGGGCGTGCAATGTTTGTTCTCGGGGTCATCGCCACCACCGATGTTATAGCGGAAATGGCTGTAGTTCAACCCTGTAGGACTGGTCAGCCACGTTACTATCTCGTCAATCTTCGCATCGCTCCACTTGCCGCACATACCAGCCCACCAGCATAGTGAGACACCCCATCCGTCAAACTTCTGACGTACTATTGATGGAAAAATCATGTAGGAGAGAGTATCAATAGGTATCGTGCCGTTTGGTTTGTCGCTGAAGAACCAGAAATGCTTCATGTCAGAGCCGTTCTTGTCGGAATATACTTTGGTACCAGCATCGTTGCTGTCAGTACCTATGCAGAGGCCATTGCCTTTGCAGCGGATGCGGATATATGCACCCTGAGCCTGCTCAAACGAAAACAGAGCATTGTCAGTGGAGAAATCGGTGACAAACGATGTGTTCCATGTGTTCACCTTAGACAGATAGCGATTGCCCGCAGTCTTGATATAATAATAGCCATTGCCGTCAGGCACAATGGTCATCTTCTGGGGACTGGCAACATTGGCGGCCTCTAACATTCCACCATAGTCGCTTGCCATCTTCAGGTGATTGCCGCTACTGTGCATCACATACAACGTTGTGGGTGATGTAAAACTTAACTGACACTGAGCGGTAATGGTCATTACCATACCCAGAAGTGTAAAAAATAGACGTTTTAGTTCAAAGCATTTCATATTTATATCGATGTAAAACAGTGAGTCGGGAACCATCCGAAACTTTATTTTTTTTAATAAACGCCGCGAAATTACAAAAAAAAACTCATTACAACAAGAAAAAGAAGATATATTTAATTTTTTTTGCCTTAAAGCAACATCACACGTATTGGTCATAATATATAATAGCTAATTTTGTATGCGAAAAGGAAAATCACATTATCTGTTAACAAAAAGTCATTACTATATGAAAATATGGTGTATCTTTGCATCGCTAATGATGACAGCTATGACCCTCAACGCACAGGTTTATCTTGATTCCAAGGCTCCTATTGAGGAACGTATCAAAGATGCTCTTAGTCGCATGACCCTTCACGAGAAGGTTAAGATTCTTCATGCACAGAGTAAGTTCACCTCTGCCGGCGTACCGCGTCTTGGCATTCGCCAGCTCAATATGGACGATGGACCTCATGGTGTTCGTGAAGAACTGGTGTGGGATGAATGGAAGACTGCCGGATGGACCAATGACTTCTGCGTTGCCTTTCCTTCGCTGACGTGTCTTGCTGCAACATGGAACCGTGACCTCTCACGCCTATATGGTACCAGCATCAGCGAGGAGTTTGCCTATCGCGGAAAAGATGTCATGCTGGGGCCTGGTGTCAATATCGCCCGCACACCTCTCAATGGTCGTGCTTTTGAATATATGGGTGAAGACCCCCTGCTGGCAGGCGAGATGGTAGTGCCTTATATTCAGGCGGTGCAGGCAAACGGTGTGGCATGCTGCCTGAAGCATTTTGTCCTCAACGATCAGGAGACAGACCGCTTTTCTGTTAACGTCAACATCTCCGAGCGTGCTATGCGTGAGATATATCTTGCCCCCTTCCAGCGTGCTGTCGAGAAGGCACATGTCTATTCTATCATGGGCAGCTATAACCTATGGAAGAATGTACATTGCAGCCAAAGCGACGAACTGCTCAATGGCATCCTGAAGAAAGAGTGGGGATGGGACGGCTGTCTTGTCAGCGACTGGGATGCAGTGACAGACTCTTGGCAGGCTGCTACAGGAGGTCTTGATATTGAGATGGGAACCACCCGCAACGGTAGCATTCGTGAAAAACAGTTCACCTTTGATGACTATCACCTTGGCAACGATTTTGAGAAATTTGTACAGGAAGGCAAAGTGCCTATGTCCGTTCTCGATGAAAAGGTCAGCCGCGTTCTGCGACTCATCTTCCGTACGGCGATGAATCCTAATAAGATAACCGGAAACATGTGCTCCGAGGCACATTATGACGCTTGCCGGCAGATAGGGGAGGAAGGCATCGTGCTGCTGCAAAACAATAAACGTGGCAAAGCCCCTTTGCTGCCTATTGATTTCTCAAAGTATAAGAACATCCTCGTCGTAGG
>CAMNHS010000079.1 GCA_946539635.1 uncultured Prevotellaceae bacterium | reverse complement strand
GTAAGGTTACCAAAGAACTAATGAGTCCAATTATAACAACTGTCATGAAGACACCCAAGACATCTATATAATGTACGCTGACAGGATAGGCGTCAACGATGAAAGAGCCATCGGCATCGCCAAGACTCACTATGCCATATTGCTGTTGCAACAAGCACAGGAGCAATCCCAACATCACACCTAAGATAGCACCAAGGATGCTTATGGCCCATCCCTCAAAGAGGAAGACATTCTTTATAAGACTCTCACGTGCTCCCAAGGCACGCAGGGTCTGGGCATCGGCCCTCTTATCGATGATGAGCATCGACAAAGAACCAATAATATTAAAGCAAGCGACAATAAGAATAAAGGTTAGGAAGATGTAGGCTATCAATTTCTCCACCTTCATGATATTGAAGGTCTCCGATTGCTGCTCATACCTATCCAACACTTTGAAGTCCTTGCCACATATTCCCTCAATCTTCTTTTTCACGTCAGGAATATACAAACCGGGCTTCAGCTTCAGTTCCAATGATGTTATCTCGCCATCGCACTGGAACAACATCCTTGCAAAGCGCAGGGAGGTGACGATATAGTTCTTGTCATATCGAGCCTGCTGTACGCAAAATACCACACCAGGGGATATCAAAGAATCGACGACAAAGCCATCGAGAGGATTCATCAAATCCAGCTGCCCCACCCTATTTGGAGCATAGATATAGAGGAAACCCGGATAGCGAGCAGGCATATGCAATGTCTGGGCAAGGCGCAAGCCGGGAGTGCCATATTCCAAATCTGCAGCATGAAGAGCAAAGCTTCCATCGCCAAAGCAGATATCATTAATATGCGTCAGCTTGGTAAAGGAATCATCCACGCCCTTTATGTACACCATAGCCTGCTGGTCACCATAGAGTGCCAGAGCCTGTTCTTCAACACATTCGGTAGCAACCGCCACCTCGTCGAGACTTTTTATTTCAACAAGTTTCGGATTGTCAGCAGCACACGTCTTGCCCATAGCAGGAACAATCTTCAGCTGTGGGTCAAAACTGGTAAAGAAAGTAGCAACTAAATCAGAGAAACCATTGAAGACACTTAGTACAACCACAAGAGCCATTGTTGCTACCATAACGCCCACTACACTGACAGCCGATATCACATTTATCACGTTTGTGCTCTTCTTGGAAAACAGATATCGGAGAGCAATATATAATGATGTGTGTAGTGAAGAGGTTGATTGGCGCATGGCGTATTTACTTCTGCAACAACTCGTCTATACGTTCGATATAATCAAGACTGTCATCAATGAAAAAGCGTAATTCTGGAATTATACGCAACTGATTACGAACCCTCGTTCCCAACTCATAGCGTACCTGTGAAGTATTACGTTGGATATTCTGCAGCAATTCCTCACTTTTTTCTGATGGGAAAATGGACAGATATGCTGTACAGATGCTTAAGTCCGGGGAGACCCTCACACGAGTAACACTAACCATCACACCCCTCATGGCCCGTGTCTGGCTTTGGAAAATAAGGCTCAACTCTTTCTGTAAGAGCCTGCATATTCTGTTTTGTCGTGTTTCTTGCATAATTTTAAGTCTAAGGTCTAAAGTCAAAGGTTCTGGAAGGTTGCAAAAATCTTGTTAGCAATCTCTTCCATCTCGCTTGCCGGCAATGACAACTTCTCCCTACGGAAATCCATATCACCTTCTGTGTCCATTGGCATCAGGTGGATATGAGCATGTGCTACTTCCAAACCAAAGACACTCATGCCGACCTTCTTACAAGGGAAAGCCTCTTTGATAGCCTTTGCCACCTTCTTGGCGAACACGAAATAACGGGCTATCTCATCATCTTCCATATCAAAGAGATAATCAACTTCTCGGCGTGGGATTACGAGGACATGAGCCTTTACTACAGGATTAATATCAAGGAATGCGTAGAACTCTTCATTCTCTGCACACTTATAACTGGGAATTTCACCAGCAGCAATTTTTGAGAAAACATCCATCTTTGTAACGGTTAAAGGTTAAAGGTTAAGGGTCAAAGTCAAAAGTTCTTGAAACTTGCAACCTGAAACTTATTTAGTAACTAATATTCTCAATTTTAAGTTTCAGAATACCGTTTGGAACTTTTACTTCCACTTCATCACCCACTTTATGGTTGAGCAATGCCTGTGCGATAGGTGTTTCGATAGAGATTTTTCCCTCTCGAAGATTAGCCTCATTAGCACTTACTATGGTATAAGACATCTTTGCCTTATTACCAAGGTTTGTCATTTCAACTTTACTGAGTAGCTGCACAGCATCAGTAGAAAGACGACTCTTATCTACAATCTTAGCACCTGCTATCTGAGTCTTTAACGCATTTATTCTGATAGCCAAATTAGCCTGCGCTTCTTTAGCAGCATCGTACTCGGAATTCTCCGACAAATCACCTTTATCACGTGCTTCTGCAATAGCAGCACTTGCCTTAGGCATCTCTATCGCCTCAAGGCGGTGGAGTTCGGCTACCATATTTTCGTAGCCCTCTTTTGACATGTAAGCCATATTTTATCTGTATTTATACAAAAAAACAACAACCCCGAGTAAGCTCAGAGTCGCATATACCTTCATTAAAATTTCGGTACAAAGGTATAAAAAGTTCTTATTTTGTTCCATCTTATCGTTAATTTTTATATTTTTTTAGTAAAAAAACGCGAAAAAGGAAGGCTTCCTATCTTGCTCTCACCTTTTTTTTATATCTTTGCACACGATTTTGAATATTTACGCGTAAAACATGTATACAACTATCACTGCCGCCGAAGCGGCTTCGCTCATTAAGAATGGCGACTCAATAGGCTTGTCGGGATTTACACCCGCCGGAGCGCCAAAAGCCACAACAAAAGAGTTGGCAAAACTTGCCCAAGCAGAACACGAGAAGGGCAATCCTTTCAAGATTAACTTGTTTACAGGAGCCTCAACAGGTCAAAGTACAGATGGTGACTTAGCGGTAGCTAAGGCTATAGACTTCCGTGCCCCTTACACCACGAATCCAGACTTCCGTGCCTCTGTAAACAAAAATGAAATCCGTTACAACGACCTGCACCTCAGCCACATGGCGCAAGAGTTGCGCTATGGCTTCTATGGTCCGTTGAATTGGGGTATCATAGAGGTTTGTAAGATTGAAGATGCCGGGGACAAGTACAATGTTTCCCTCACTGCTGCAGGAGGAATTTCCCCTACTGTTGCAATGATGGCAGAAAAAATCATTTTAGAGCTCAACAGTTTCCACAACGAAGGTGCTGGACAGCTACACGACATTTTCGAGCCACAAAATCCCCCTTATCGCCAGCCATACATGATCACATCGGTTAGAGACAGGATTGGAAAGCCATATCTGTCTATTCCGAAGTCTAAGGTAGTCGGCGTCATAGAGTGTAACATACCTGATGAGGCACGTGCTTTCAAAGGAACAGACCCTATTACCGACCAGATTGGTGCAAACGTAGCACACTTCCTGCTAGGTGACATGAAACGCGGCATCATCCCTCCAGAGTTTCTGCCATTACAAAGTGGTGTAGGCTCAACAGCCAACGCCATTCTCGCAGCTCTCGGCAAGGACAAGAGCGTGCCTGATTTCAACATTTATACTGAGGTTTTCCAGAACGCTATCGTTGACATGATGCTGTCAGGTCGTGTAAAGGACGCATCTACATGTTCTCTTACCGTTGACAACGAGTGCTTGATGAAGGTATATGATAATCTCGACCTATTCTCAAAGCATCTTGTAATCCGTCAATCTGAGATAAGCAATTCTCCTGAGGTAATACGCCGTCTTGGAGTCATTGCCATTAACACTGCTATCGAAGTTGATATATATGGCAATGCAAACTCCACACATATCAGCGGTACAAAGATGATGAACGGTATTGGCGGTTCAGGCGACTTCGAACGCAATGCATATATCTCTATTTTCACCTGCGCTTCTACAGCAAAGGGCGGTTTGATATCATCTATCGTGCCTATGGTAAGCCATCAGGATCACTCTGAGCATGATGTTAATGTCATCATCACAGAGCAGGGTATTGCAGACTTACGTGGCAAGGCTCCAATAGAACGCGCCCAGTTGATAATAGAGAACTGCGCACATCCCGACTATCGTCCTATCCTGCGTGAATACGTTAAGATAGCAACTGGTGGACAAACACATCACAACCTGCCTTGTGCTTTTGCTATGCATGACACTCTCCGCAGAAAGGGAGATATGCACCTGACAGATTTCTCTGAATATATCAAAGAATAACTATCCAAAATTTATTACTACTATGGCAAACTTATCAAATTTCTCCCTCGAAGGGAAAAATGCCTGGATAACAGGCGCATCGTACGGAATTGGTTTCAACATTGCGAAGGCATTTGTTGCCGCTGGTGCTAAAATGATTGTCTTCAACGACATCAATGAAGCAGCATTACAGCGTGGACTTGACAACTATAAGGAAGCTGGCATAACCAATGTCAAAGGCTATGTTTGTGACGTTACTGATGAAGAAGGTGTGAAGAAACTTGTAGATACCATCCACAAGGAGGTTGGTCAGATTGACATCCTCGTAAACAATGCAGGTATCATCAAACGTATTCCTATGCACGAAATGAAGCGTGCAGAATTCCAGCAGGTTATAGACGTCGACCTTGTTGCGCCATACATCTGTTCTGCAGCAGTATTGCCTGAAATGATGGAGCGTAAGGAAGGAAAAATCATCAATATCTGTTCTATGATGTCAGAATTGGGTCGTGAGACAGTATCTGCCTATGCAGCTGCCAAGGGTGGTCTGAAGATGCTCACACGAAACATCTGCTCAGAGTATGGCGGGTACAACATCCAGTGCAACGGCATTGGCCCTGGTTACATCGCTACTCCACAGACAGCACCGCTGCGTGAGAGACAGCCAGACGGCAGCCGTCATCCATTTGACAGCTTTATCTGCGCAAAGACTCCAGCAGGACGGTGGCTCGACCCATCAGAGTTGGGTGGACCAGCAGTATTCCTGGCTTCTCATGCTTCTGATGCAGTGAATGGACACGTATTATATGTTGATGGTGGTATCCTTGCATACATTGGAAAACAACCATCCTAAAAACAAATCTTAATTTACAATTCTTTTGTACAGATTTAAAAACATAACCATAATGTTGTCAGCAGCGCTAATGCTGCTGACAGCATCGTGTAAGTCAAGTGACGAAGGTATCACACCAAGTGACCAGGTAGGTATCACTGCTGCAACATTTGGATCACTTCGCAGGCAGAATGCAACAGGTAATTCGTATTCTACCTTCGTGCCATCATCGACGACCTACCCTATTTTCATAGACCACATAAAGGGCGAGATTTACAATCCTGACTCATTACCAGTACGTACAATTCCGTCCAAGATACTTCTTAACCTGTCTTTCAAGAACAACTCCACTGGAGTTCTTGAGACATTGGAGAAAAAGGACTCTTTTGCGAGAACATATTACGCTACAGACACGCTTGATTTCTCCAAGCCACGTAAGATAAGAGTAACATCATCCGACAAAGCACATTCGAAGGATTACACTATTGATATAAGAATACATAAGGTTGGTGTTGATTCCCTAAAATGGACTCGTCTGAATGATTGCAATGATATAAAAGGAAAGAAACTAATTACTTTAAAAGCACTTTCCAGCGATGATGCGTTCTATGTCCTGGCAGCAGACACCTCTCGTGATGCCTCCAATGACTTATGTTGCGGAGTACAGGTATTAAAGACAACAGACGGAAATACCTGGAGCACAGAATATAGCACACCGTCAACAAAGATAACCGTGCCATTTGAACAGTTCAAGAGACCTACGATGGCAGCCTACGGGAACAAGATGTACTTGCTTCATGATGGTCAGTTGAGATGTTCTGATGACTGGACAACCAGCACACCTTGCAACCTGAGAGCCATCCTTGGAGGTTTTCTGGACTATTTCTATGGAGTGAATGACCAAAAGAAGATAGAAGTAGCAACAGGAGGAGACCCTATGACAGCATCATTCTCCAGCGATGACATGGAAGAAATGCAATATGTTGTTGGTGACAGTCTTCCGTACAACGACTATAACTTCATCTCAACAAGCCTGCTTACTGATCCGTCAATGGGGCGTGCCATCATATTGGCAAATAAGGAGAATAATGCCACAAACATCAAAGCACCAAACGTTGACAAGGCTGTAATTTGGAGCAAAATCATAGATGATGTCCCACAGGACTGGTGTCTCATTACTCCAGCATGGAACAATCACTATAAAGTATTGCCTCGTATGCCATATCTGTCTGCCACATCATATGCTGACGGAATAATTGCCACAGGAGGTTATCCAAACGTCCGAAAACTCTACTACTCCACCGATTGGGGAACTACTTGGGAAGCCAAAAGTTCTATAAATATTCCATCAGGGCTTCAGAG
>CAMNHS010000078.1 GCA_946539635.1 uncultured Prevotellaceae bacterium | reverse complement strand
AGGTTTATCAATAATAGAGGTAGAACAAAAAGAACGGTTTTTCTGCGAAGCAGGGTTTTTCTTTTTGAGGTTTGTAATAACGACAGTTATGTGGTAAGGGCTATGACTTGGGCGTAAGAGTTCGCTTTTAAAGACAAAGGCATAGCACTTGACACACAAGTTCCAAAGGAACTACAAAACTCAAAAAGGGTTCTTTTAGGTTTTTGTTATTCGTGAAGATTTGTGAGATTTGTGGTCAAAAAAGTTCTGCGGTATTCAGAAATTATATCCGACAAAGACGTAGGTGGTACCAAGAATGTTGCGGTTGACGACTTTGCCGTTGCCTGACTGATAATAGAACATAACGCCTTGGGCTCCACAAAACCAAGGGCCGTTGTTCCATAGTATGGCAACGCGGGCATTGGCATTGAAGGCAAGGTAGCTGTTGGCAAAATTGTTGATGGTCTTGAAAATGTCGGTGGAGCTTTCTGCTCCCTTCTTGTCGGCATGATGGAAGAGTGCTCCGATGCCGCCTGTCAGCTCGCCTGCTGCCAGCCAGTTGCGGGAGAAGACCCAGTTGTAGCCATAGCCGGCGGTAAAGGTGATTTCGTTGTTCTTCTGATTGCCTGTTACGGCACTGGTGGGGAGGTGGGTGCCATAGGTGGTGTTGATGATGCCTGTTAGTCTGTCCCAATCTACTGTTATGCGATTGTGGGCATAGGCGGCTCCGAGAAGCAGAGAACCGGCTGACTTTAACTGACGATTTGTCTGCGAAAAAGCTGCCTGATGGCTGTATTTCTTGTAGTTTGTGACGTAATAGAAATTAATGCGTGTCATTCCGACATTGATGCCATCGAAGGGTAGGTCGTGGAGGTCGGCAGAATAGTTGACATCATTCATGATGAGTCGCTTGATGTTGTAGTTTCCACCTACGCGACGATAGAATAAGTCTAAGCCGAAGGCGGAGGAATAGATAGAGCCGGAAAGGTCAATATCATCATGATTGAAGATGGACTTGATGTCGATATTGTATCCGAAGAAGGCAAATCGCCATCCGAAGAATGGTCCGATGCGAGTACGCACCTTGGGGGCTACACGAAGGAAGAAATCGTCACCATTATCGATTTCGTACATCTCAAAGCGATTGGTCAGCTGTACCTCAGCGCACCAGTTGTAGAAGTCCTGTATCTCGATATATGTTGTATCGCGGGGAGGGGAGAATATCCTGTCGAGAAAACGATAGGTGCGTTTGAAGAAGTTATCCTTTTTGCGAGGCTCTGCCTCTGAATTGACAGTTGATAATTGACAATTGACAGGTGATTGAGAGTTAACAATTGTGTCTTGCTGGGTATCGACTGCAAGGGAATCAATATGGGCGGAAGCACATATTGCGAATAGAGAGAAGAGGAAAGTAGAAAACAGTTTACTCAAAACTTCTTCAGTATTTTGTCTAAGACCCAGTTGGTCGGTGTGGCGCTAAGCGAGGTGCATTGGCAGTCGCTCCTTCCTTGCAGGGTTGCTACAACATCCTGTATGAGAGGCTGTTGTACGTATTTTGGATTTTCGATAACGATTTTCTCCACACCATCAGAGGTGTGGAGGCTTATTGGTGTATAGTCGAAAACGGAGAATGAGAGGATGCCTTCGGAGCCTATGAGCTCAATGCGGTCTTCGCGTCCTGACTCGTGTCCTGAAAAACACCAGGAACCGCTTCCTGGCAAGCCGCTCTCGAATTGGTAGCAGGCGCTTACGGTATCTTCTGCCTGATAAAGGCCTCCTCTGTTGCAGGAATATCCACGGGCATAGATGATAACGCCAAAGAACTGCTGGAGGATATCAAACTGATGAGGGGCGAGGTCGTAGAAATATCCGCCTCCTGCGATATCTGGCTGTATGCGCCAAGGACGCTGGTCAGGAGCATTATAATCCACCTGACGGGGAGGGCATGCAAAACGTATTTGCACATTGAGCACCTTGCCGATGCGTCCTTCGTCGAGTAACTGTCGTACCTTTTGGAAATATGGCAGATAACGGCGATAGTATGCTACGAAACAGGGCACATGTGTTTCTGCAGACACACGATTGATGCGGGCGCAGTCATCATAAGAGGCTGCTAACGGTTTCTCGACATAGGCGGGTTTTCCTGCTCGCATAGCCATAATGGCATAGGTGGCATGCGAAGAGGGCGGGGTGGCAATATAAACGGCATTGACGTTGGGGTCGTCAACAAGAGCCTGCGGGTCGGTGTACCAAGTGGCGATACCGTGACGCTCAGCATAGGAACATGCCTTGTCGGCATTGCGGCTCATGACAGCCACAAGTCTTGAACCCTCAACTTCGTTAAAAGCAGGTCCGCTCTTCTTCTCGGTTACCTCACCGCAACCGATTACTCCCCAACGGATTTCCTTCACTATTACTTCTTCTCTTCTTTCTTGGTAGAGCCCTTCTTGTATGATTTATTCAGACCCTTAACAATTTCGTCGGTAATGTCGATGCCCTTGTTGGCATAAAGGATATTGTCACCACTCTTGGAGAGAATCATGGTATATTTCTTATCCTTATTATATTTATTTATAAAGTGCTGCAGTGAATCGTGCAATGCTTCGTTGAACTTTGCTGTCTCGTTCTGGAACTCAGCTGAGAGACGTGTCTGAAGAGCCTCGAGGTCGGCATTCTGCTTCTGAAGACTTGCCTGTATCTGCTCTGCCTGCTCACGAGTGTAGGCGTTCTGTTGCAACTTCTGCTGGAAATTAGCAGCTGCTGACTGTAATGCCTGACCCTTCTGCTGAAGTGTGCTCTGGATGTTCTGACTCTTCTTTTCGAGAATCAATGAATACTCCTTGCAGAACTCATACTGTGTCATGATAGAGTCAACCTCAACATAAGCAATCTTGATGGTTGAAGGAACTTGTTTCTTCTCTTCAGAAGAACTGTCTGCTTTTGGAGAGTTGTCACAAGAAGCGAGTGAGAAAAGGGCTACGACTGCTGCAGCAATAGCGCTAAAAGTAGATGTTTTTGTCATTTTTATATTAAAAGATTTTGTTAATTGCGTCATTTTTACTAATTTTGCATGCAAATGTACGAAAAAAGTTTAAGAGTAGAGAAGAGAGTGAGATTAAAGATTGTCGTTTTTTAGTTTAATTAAGAAATTGTAATTATGAATTATGAATTATTAAACCCAAAGGACGTATTTCTGTTTTTCGGAGAAATAAATAAGATTCCTCGTCCATCGAAACATGAGGAGAAGATGATATCCTTTTTGCAGGAGTTTGGTAAACAGCGAGGTCTTGAGACTATTGTTGATGAAACAGGCAATGTGTTGATAAGAAAACCAGCCACTCCTGGTATGGAGAATAAGCCCACCTTGACGATACAGAGTCATATGGATATGGTGTGTGACAAGTTGGTGGATAAGGAGATTGACTTCATGACGGACCCTATTGTAGCTTATGTGGCAGATGCTGATGGCAAGCCAGATGCTAAAGGTGAATGGCTTACGGCAGATGGTACTACCTTGGGCGCTGATGATGGCATAGGATGTGCTATGGAACTGGCTATTCTTGATTCGAAGACGATAGAACACGGTCCGATAGAATGTCTCTTCACACGTGACGAGGAAACTGGTCTGACGGGAGCGAACAACCTAAAGTCGGATATGTTGCGCAGCAATTATCTCCTGAACCTCGATTCAGAAGATGAGGGATTGTTCTATGTCTCATGTGCAGGAGGAAAGACTACAACAGCCATCTTCAACTTTGAAAGAGAAGATGCCGACAAGACAAAGCGTTGGTTCTTCATGGAGGTTAGTGTGAAGGGCTTGACGGGCGGCCATAGTGGCGACGACATAAACAAAAAGCGTGCAAACTCAATAAAACTGCTGAGCCGCTTTATATACATGGAGCAGCAGAAGATGCCCGTTTGTATAGCAGAATTTAATGCCGGAAAGCTGCATAATGCTATACCACGAGACGGAAGAGTTGTTGTTGCTGTTCCATTCACGGAGAAGGAAACGGTAAGGGCCGACTGGAATGTGTACTGTGCAGAAGTGGAAGAAGAGTTCCATGTTACAGAACCCACAATAGAGTGGCACATGGAAAGCACAGAACCAGTGAAGGTAATGCCTTTCGATCTTGGTGTACGCCTGATACATGCTCTTCAGGCTGTTCATACAGGAGTATTTTCAGTAGTTCAAGATACTATGCTGGGAGAGATTACAGAGACATCATCAAACCTCGCTTCTGTACAGACGGAAGAGGGAAAATGTGTCGTTGTAGCTTCGCAGAGGAGTTCGGTAATGAGTAACCTGAAGAATATGGTGAATACTGTTCGTGCAGTATTCGAATTGTCAGGTGCCGACGAAATAATACATAATGACGGCTATCCAGCATGGAAGATGCGACCAGACAGTCATATAAGGGAGGTGGCGCAGAAGTGTTACAAGAACCTGTATGACAAAGAGCCAAAGATAATTGGCATTCATGCAGGTCTGGAGTGTGGTCTGTTTGCTGAGAGATATCCTAACCTCGATATGCTCTCAATGGGTCCGACAATGCGAGGTGTGCATTCGCCTGACGAAAGGCTGCATATACCATCAGTAGAAAAAGTGTGGAAACTGGTACTGGAAATATTAAAAGAAATCTAATGAAGAAATATTGTTTAGATATGACGGTGAGTCAGGTGGTGCATATCAATGAGAAGTATGTGCTGCTGAAACTGACCCACAAAGATACTCTTCCCGAGATGCTTCCTGGGCAGTTTGTTGAGGTGAGAGTGGATGGTTCTCCAACGACATTTCTCCGACGCCCGATATCAATAAATAACGTTGACAGGGAGCGTAACGAACTTCACTTGCTTGTGGCATGTATAGGAGACGGCACAAAACGTCTTGGTATGCTGAAGGAAGGGGAAACAGTGAATGTCGTTCTGCCACTTGGAAATGGCTTCTCGATGGAGAAAGGACAGCGACTCCTTGTCGGTGGAGGCGTAGGAGTGGCACCGTTACTGTATCTTGGACGCAAGTTGAAGGAAGAAGGCGTAGAACCAACATTCCTGTTAGGTGCTCGCTCAGCAAAAGACCTGCTGATGATAGAGGATTTTAAGGCTGTAGGACGAGTATTTGTTACTACAGAAGACGGTAGCGAAGGTGAGAAAGGATTTGTTACTGACCATACTATTTGGGAAAAGGAAACTTTTGAACTCGTTTCCACCTGTGGTCCTGGTCCTATGATGAAGGCTGTAGCACGAAAGGCAAAGGAGAAGGGTGTGAAATGTGAGGTAAGCCTTGAGAACAAAATGGCTTGTGGAGTAGGGGCTTGCCTGTGTTGTGTGGAGAAAGTGAAGGATAAGGGTAATGTGTGCGTTTGTACAGAAGGCCCTGTTTTTGATGCAGAACAACTATGGTAAAGAGTGATTTGAGAATAGTCTTTATGGGCACTCCAGAGTTTGCAGTCGGCACTTTGCAGGCTCTCGTAGAAGGAGGATATAATGTAGTGGCTGTTGTAACCCAGCCTGACAAACCAGTTGGACGCCATGCCTCTGTATTGCATGCTCCAGCAGTAAAGGTATATGCCCAGGAACACGGCATTCCAGTAATGCAGCCAGAAAAGATGAAGGACGAAGTCTTCTTGGAAGAATTGCGTTCTTATAACGCCGACCTTCAGGTAGTTGTTGCCTTCAGGATGCTGCCAGAAGTAGTGTGGGCAATGCCACGATTTGGTACCTTCAATGTTCATGCCGCTTTGTTGCCACAATACAGAGGTGCAGCCCCTATCAATTGGGCCATCATAAATGGCGAGACACAAACTGGAGTGACGACATTCTTCCTGGATCACGACATAGATACTGGTCGCATAATAATGCAGAAACCATTTGATATACCAGATGACGCTGACGTGGAATATGTATATGATGGACTTATGAATCTTGGAGCAAAGATAGCAATAGAGACAATAGATGCCCTCATAGAAGGCGACGGAAGGATAGAAAGCATTCCTCAGGCAGAGACAGGAGAACTGCATAATGCCCCTAAACTAACCAAGAGCAATTGTAAGATAGATTGGTCGTGGACGGCAAAGCAGGTTTATGATTTCATCAGAGGCCTGTGCCCTATACCCGGCGCTTGGGGAGAAGTAGCGTTGCCAGACGGAACGACAATGGAGATGAAGATATACAAAGCCTGCAAGTGTGATAAACAGGCTGTTGCAGGTGATATGAAGGCAGGAAATTTGATAAAGGAGAAGAAACATATATATACAATGTGTGGTGATGGTCCTTTGGAACTTTTGATGGTTCAACCTGTTGGAAAGGCAAAGATGGATGCTGCAGCATTTGCAAACGGATTGAGAATATAGATGTATTGACATTTGTCAAGCAAAAATAGGCATATTTATATTTTTTTTGAAAAATAAATGGGAAAAAGTTGTGTATTTAAAAAAAATATATTACTTTTGCACCCGCAATTGGAGAATTGCAAGCGATTAATGCGGAAATAGCTCAGTTGGTAGAGCACAACCTTGCCAAGGTTGGGGTCGC
>CAMNHS010000077.1 GCA_946539635.1 uncultured Prevotellaceae bacterium | reverse complement strand
ATTGGTACTTCCACAGAAACAGCTCTCGCCCTGCACGAGCAGATAAAAATAATTAAGGAGTCATCACAAAAGCGTCCCCTCTTGATGGATGCTGATGCCTTGAACATTTTAAGTCAGAATCCCTCTTGGGCAGACGATATTCCTGATGGCACTATCATCACTCCCCACAAGGGAGAACAGAAACGGCTTCGCGATGCAGGCATCAGCCTTGACAGACTTATCCTTGTAGATAAAGGGCATCCCACTAAGATTGTATTGCCTTCCAACAACGTTTATACTTGTCCTTATGGCAATGACGGAATGGCGACAGCAGGTTCTGGCGATGTCCTCACAGGCATCATAACAGGATTATTGGCACAAGGATATGAGCCACAAGATGCTGCCACATTGGGAGTAACCCTACATGCTCTTGCCGGAGATGCCGCAACAGCAGCATTAGGTTCACATTCCGTAATCGCCTCCGACATAATAGAATTTTTGCCAGAAGCATTCAAAATAATTCGAGGTACCTCACATTGAGATACCTCGAAATTCTTTTTATTCTATCGTTGTTTTATTACTCCTCTTCGCTATTGTTAGCAGCATTCTCTGCTATCAACTGCTGCTGCAGGTCGCTTGGCATGAGTTCATATGAAGCAAAGCTTGCATTGAAGCTTGCACGACCACCTGTGAGAGAACTGAGTGCCACAGAGTAGTTAGACAGTTCCTTGAGAGGTATTTTTGCCTGAAGCTTCTGATAACCATTCTCCATATCCATACCCATTATCATAGCACGACGGCCCTGCAGGTCGGACATTACATCACCAGTCATATCAGCAGGCACATAAACCTCGAGGTCATAGATAGGCTCCAGAATCTTTGGATTAGCCTTCTTGAACGCCTCAGAGAAAGCGTTACGTGCTGCAAGCATGAATGACAATTCGTTAGAGTCAACTGGGTGCATCTTGCCATCATAAACAATGACGCGCACGTCGCGTGCATAAGAGCCTGTCAGCGGACCACGTTCCATCTTCTCCATAACACCCTTCAGGATGGCTGGCATGAAACGCATATCAATAGCACCACCGACAACAGTATTTATGAATACGAGTTTACCACCCCACTCCAAGTCAACTTCTTCACGTGACTTGATGTTCATCTTCACATCCTGACCATTGAGTTTGTATGTTGTAGGATCTGGCATACCGTCAGCATAAGGCTCTACAATCATGTGTACTTCACCAAACTGGCCTGCACCACCTGACTGTTTCTTATGACGATAGTCTGCCTGAGCACTCTTGGTGATTGTCTCACGATAAGGAATGCGTGGCTCAAGATATTCCACCTCAATCTTATCGAGGTTCTCGAGACGCCACTTGAGGGTACGCAGATGGAACTCACCCTGTCCGTGAACGATTGTCTGGCGAAGTTCCTTTGACTGCTCCACAACCCATGTTGGGTCTTCCTGACGCATACGGGTGAGGGCACTCATCATCTTCTCTGTATCTGCTTCCTTCTTTGCCTTGATAGCACGAGAATACTTTGAATTAGGATATTTCACGAAGTCGAATCGGTTTTCGCAGTCCTTGCCATTCAAGGTATTTCCTGTCTTGACATCTTTCAGTTTCACTGTACAGCCAATATCACCAGCCACCATCTCGTCAACAGGCACACGCTGTGCTCCAGCACATGTGAATATCTGTCCGATGCGTTCCTTTGTTCCTCTGTCGGCATTTGTAAGGTCGTCACCTGGCTTTACCTTTCCGCTCATAACCTTGAAGTACTGCACCTCACCAATGTGTGGCTCAACACCTGTCTTGAAGAAATAGAGAGAAGTAGGGCCATTAGCGTCAACCTTTACTTCCTCGCCACGAGTATTGTGAACCTTTGGCATCTCGTCAACGAAAGGAACTACATTACCCAGGAATTCCATCAGACGGCGAACCCCCATACACTTGCCTGCACAAACGCAAAAAACAGGGAAGATAGAACGTGTTACGAGACCCTTGCGGATACCCTCACGCAACTCGTCTTCTGACAGTGTCTCTGTCTCGAAATATTTCTCCATCAGTCCCTCGTCATTCTCAGCAGCAGCCTCAACGAGAGCTTTGTGCATCTCCAGTGCCTTATCCTTCTCTTCTGCTGGGATATCCTCGATAGTAGGAGCACCACCTTCCGGACCCCATGAATATTTCTTCATCAACAGGACGTCGATGAGGGCATTGAAGTTAGGACCTTCATTGAGAGGATACTGAATAGGAATAACCTTTGGACCATAGATATCCTTCAGTTTCTCGAGAGTGCCATGATAGTCACACTTCTCACCATCCAGCTGGTTGACGAGGAATATAACAGGCTTTTTCAGTTTCTCGGTATAGCGGAAGTGGTTCTGAGTACCTACCTCTGGGCCATACT
Source organism: uncultured Prevotellaceae bacterium (assembly GCA_946539635.1). Lineage (GTDB taxonomy): Bacteria > Bacteroidota > Bacteroidia > Bacteroidales > Bacteroidaceae > Prevotella. The sequence continues at coordinate 4,150 of CAMNHS010000077.1, read as the reverse complement.
GACCATTTAGCAGCAGCACACAGGTATCTGTCACCTCCAAAGCTGTGAGGGCTGCACCAACGAAGTCATCACTTCCTGGGCAGTCAATCATATTCAACTTCTTGTTGTTCCACTCTACATTATATACAGTAGAGAAGACAGAATAACCATACTCCTGTTCCACTGGGAAGTAGTCGGAAACAGTATTTTTCTGAGTGATGCGACCACGTCTGCTGATAACGCCTGCTTCATAAAGCAAGCTTTCTGTCAGAGTGGTCTTACCTGAGCCGTCATTGCCAAGGAGAGCAATGTTTTTGATTTCGTTTGTTTGATAAACTCGCATAGTTCTTAATTATTTAGGTTGATATATTAAAAATGTTTATTGGTTATAAGTTATTGACCTTTGACCTTTTTAAAAAAGCGTCGCGATTGCAAAGATACGTTTTTTTCCTGAAAGCACAAATAATTTCACATTTTTTATAAAAAGAAACTCTTTTTAGTTTCAAGTTTGACTTCGTCGATACTCCCAAGTTCTCCCTGTTCTGTCTAAGCCTCTTCGCAGAAGCAACATTGACTTGACATCACAGGTCGCTTTGGGCGCATTCAGGTTTCAGGTCTTTAACCCTTAACCCTTATCTCACAATCTTCTTCACTGGGAATGTGAAATAGGTATCAGGGAACGGTTCGTTCTTCAAAGTAAAGTGCCACCACTCTGTATCAATAGGTTTGAAGCCGTGGGCGAGCATCGCACGACGCAATATCATACGATGTGCAAACTGCTCAGCAGTAATGCTGCGGTTAGCAGGCGACTTATGGTTGTCACCTGTATATTCTCCTGTCGCTGGATTGCCGCAGAAGTCTGGATGACTCTCAGGACCGAACCAGTCGAAGGTGCCGCCCATGTCGAGTTCCTTCTCCGTCGCCATATCGAAGAGGGTCAGGTCAACAGTAGAGCCGCGTGTATGGCCGCTGCGCTCGTAGATGTACTCCTGCTCAAAGAGCACGCTTTTGTCAAGGTCAGGGTAGAAATATTGCTTCATCTTCGTGTCGTTGAGGTTCTGTGCCCAGCGTACAAAGTGGTCAACAGCCTTCTGTGGGCGGTAGGCATCATATATCTTCAACCTATACCCCTGCTTACACAACTCGTCACTGACAGCCTTCAGTGAGTCAGCAGCCTGGCGAGTCAGCAAAGCCGTCGGTTCCTCGTAGCCGTCAATGCGCTGCCCCACGAAGTTATAGGTACTGAAATAGCGAATTTCAAGAATAGCATCCGGCACAGCGTCTGTGAGGTTTACGAACTGGCTGTTATCATCAGTAGGGCTTACCGCCGCTGCATTTGAATCATCACCACTACAACCTGTCAACGCTCCTGTTCCACAAAGCAAGAATAGTGTTGCAAAAAACAACCAAAGTTTCGTTTGTTTCATAATATAATTCATTATTTACCTATGTCATTCGGGGAACAAAGATACGAATAAGAGAGCAAAAAACCAAGAAATATCAAAAAAATTTGTTCAATTAAAAAAAAAATCGTACCTTTGTGGCCTGAATGTCCAGTTTTGAGATGCTTGATATTGACCTGAGGGCTATGACAGAGGATTCGAAAGAGTTCACTTTAGTGCTTGATGACAAATATTTCAATGCTCTTGACGATGCTGAAATACAGCATGGAACGGTAACGACGACAGTGCTTCTTAGCAAGATGCCATCCGAACAGTTTGCCCTATCATTCACTATTGAGGGCAACGTCACTATTCCGTGTGACCTTTGTTTAGACGACATGGAGCAACCTATAAAGGGGCAATGCAGTTACATAGTAAAGCTGGGCACTGAGTCTGGCGTTGATGACGAGGTAATAGTGGTGGATGAGAATCAAGGCATCCTCTCACTCCCTTGGATAATCTACGAGACAATAGTATTGGCAATACCCATTAAGCACGTTCATGCACCTGGAAAATGCAATGCTGCGATGACAAAGAAGCTCGAAGAGCTGTCAGCCACCCGAAGTGGTGATGAGATTACCGATATCGATGACGATGATACTATTGACCCACGCTGGGCAGCATTAAGTAAACTAAAAAAGTAAAATTGTCTAAAATTAGTAAAGAAAAATGGCACATCCTAAAAGAAGACAGTCAAAGACTCGCACTCTCAAGCGTCGTACTCATGACAAGGCAGTAGCTCCTACACTGGCTATCTGCCCTAACTGTGGTGCTTACTACGTTTACCACACAGTATGTCCTACATGTGGACAGTATCGTGGAAAGCAGGCTATTGAACAAGTAGAGGAAGCATGAGCAAAGTAAATGCTGTTATAACAGGCATTGGCGGTTACGTTCCTGAATATATCCTTACCAACGAGGAATTGTCTCGTATGGTAGATACCAATGACGAGTGGATATACACTCGCGTAGGTATCAAGGAACGCCGTATCCTGAACGAAGAAGGTTTGGGATCGGCTTATATGGCACGTAAGGCATGTCGCCAGTTGTTGGCAAAGACACAGGTTGATCCACAGACAATTGACTGCGTCATCTGTGCTACCACAACAAGTGACTACCACTTCCCTTCTAATGCCTCTATTATCATAGGAAAACTTGGACTGAAACAAGCCCACGGCTTCGATGTATCATGCGCATGCTGCGGATTCCTATATATTCTTGATATGGCATCAGCCATGATACAATCCGGACGCTACAAGAGAATCATCTGCGTAGCCGCCGAGAAGATGTCATCAATGGTTGACTATCAGGATCGTCAGACTTGTGTTCTGTTTGGCGACGGAGCAGCATCTGTCTTGGTTGAAGCAACAGAAGAAGAGGGTATCGGTTTCCAGGATTCTTTCCTCAGAACAGACGGTTTAGGGCTTCCATTCCTCCACATGAAGGCTGGTGGCTCTGTTTGTCCGGCATCTCACTATACCGTAGATCACAGAATGCACTATGTCTATCAGGAAGGACGCACAGTATTCCGCTATGCCGTTACCTCTATGGCTGATGACATACAGGAGATAATGAAGCGTAACAACCTTGCTATGGATGACGTCAACTGGCTCATACCACATGAGGCTAATATGCGTATCATCGAGGCTGTTGCGAAGCGTCTTGAGACTCCGATGGACAAGATTCTCGTAAACATAGAACATTACGGCAATACGAGCGCTGCTTCTATTGCTCTTGCTCTGTGGGACTTCGAGAAGAAGCTCAAGAAGGGTGATAATATCCTCCTGACAGCATTTGGTGCAGGCTTCGTACATGGTGCAAGCTTCTATAAATGGGGCTATGACGGTGACAAGGTCGGAAAAAATGCATAAAGCAGGATTCGTAAATATCGTTGGCAATCCCAACGTCGGTAAGAGTACGCTCATGAACCAATTGGTTGGTGAGCGTATTTCTATTGCCACCTTCAAGGCACAGACAACACGCCATCGCATCATGGGAATAGTAAACACCCCAGAGATGCAGATTGTATTCTCAGACACTCCAGGTGTGATAAAGCCTAACTACAAACTGCAGGAGTCTATGCTTGCCTTCTCGGAGTCAGCACTGACGGATGCTGATGTGTTGCTGTATGTAACAGATGTTGTGGAAGACCCTGAGAAGAACAAGGACTTTCTTGACAAGGTGGCAAAGATTAGCCAGCCTGTAATACTGCTTATCAACAAGATTGACCAATCGAACAACAACGATTTGGGCGCTATAGTCGAGAAGTGGCATAGTTTATTGCCAAACGCAGAGATACTACCTATCTCGGCAAAGAATAAATTCGGCACAGACATCTTGCTGAACCGAATAAAGGAACTACTCCCCGACTCCCCCCCATTCTTCGACAAAGACCAGCTGACAGACAAGCCTGCACGTTTCTTTGTCACAGAGATTGTAAGAGAGAAGATTTTGCTTTATTATGACAAGGAGATACCTTACTCTGTTGAGGTAAGATGTGACTCGTTCAAAGAGGATGATAACCGCATTCATATAATGGTGACCATCTTTGTTGAGCGTGACTCACAGAAGGGTATCATAATAGGTCATCAGGGAGTTGCGATAAAGAAGGTAAGTACTGAGGCGCGCAAAGCTTTAGAGAAATTCTTCGATAAAAAAATCTACCTTGAGACATTCGTCAAAGTAGATAAGGACTGGCGCTCCAACGAAAAGGAGCTCAACGCATTCGG
>CAMNHS010000076.1 GCA_946539635.1 uncultured Prevotellaceae bacterium | reverse complement strand
GTTCTACGATAGAATGCCATATTTTCTTTTGATAATATCTCAATCGGCATGTAATTTACAGGAGAAACATTTCGCTTCAGCACAACAGCCCTTACGAGAGCATCAATGCTATAATATCCCTGCTGGTATCCATGCTGTGCTATAATGAAAGAGATACTTCCTTCATTAAGACATTTTGCATTTTTCGCTACCATATCATAGCCCATTATCTGAATATTTCGTCTGTTGGTCTGCAACAGAAATTCACCAACCAGATGGGCTTTGGAATTCATGGTGATGCAATGGTGTGTCTTAGGATGAGAAGAGAAATATTTCTCCAGAATAGCGTTATTTTGCTTCTTCGTATTCAAATATGGCAAATCAAGTGTGTTTATCTTCACATCAGGAAAATGGTCAGTCATGTAGTGACGGAATCCCACCTCACGGTTGTCCTGCTGTTTTGATGCAACGTTCTTTCCGTCAACAGTTTGCTTCATCAGCATTATCTCAGATTCTTTTGACGCAATGAGCATAAGCATTTTAGCAGCAAAGTATCCTGATGCAAAAGAATCCTGCCCATAGAAGGCCAAAGGTCTCAAATCCGGCAGATATGAATCAAGCAGAACAAAAGGAATATTCCTTTCATGTAATTCGTCGGTAAAGACGCGGGTATAATCGAGCTTCGCCGGTACTATGACAACACCGTCTGGGTTAGACTCCAATATCTTCTCATATTTTTCCTTGAAAGACTTAACATCATTGCGCACATAGTACATATGGTCAATATGCACATTGAAGTCCTTTCGCGTTTCACAACATTTCTTTTGACCTTCTTCAACCTCAGACCAATACGCCTCACTGTCATGTCGAGGCATCAGACATACAAATTCGTACCGTCTGTTAGATGCCAAGGCACTGGCGTATGCATTAGGCTCATAATTCAATTCTGCAAGCGCTGCCTTAACTTTGGCCAAAGATTTTTTCGAAACATTAGGACGGTTGTGAAGCACTCTGTCAACCGTTCCAGAAGATACACCTGCTCTCTCAGCAATGTCTATTATCTTAACACGTTCATTCATTGTTCCTATGTTTTATTTTCAATTCTTTGTGATTGTGTTGTTATGGTTTTAGAATAATTTGCGTCAAAGTTAGTAATTTTTTACGAATATTTTATTACACAATATAAATTTTTGATGTACGCACAGTGAAAATATGTTAATTGTAACCTCTGTATTACAATTATTCAAATGATTATTCTTATCTTTGCATGCAAATGCGTAATTACATAAACTTCAAAAACTAACTTTATTAATTCAAAATGGCAAAAGTAGTAACATTGGGCGAGATTATGCTCCGCCTTTCTCCTAACGGTCAAGACCGTTTCATTCAAACAGACATTTTCCGTATCATCCCTGGCGGTGGTGAAGCTAACGTAGCAATCAGTTGTGCTAATTATGGTCATGATGCATATTTTGTATCAAAACTCCCAGCACACGAAATCGGACAGATTGCCGTCAATTCTCTTCGTCGATATGGTGTAAACACACAGTTCATTGCTCGTGGTGGTGATCGTGTAGGTCTTTACTATTGTGAGACTGGTGCATCAATGCGCCCATCAAAGGTTATCTATGATCGTGCTAACAGTGCTATTGCAGAGGCTAATCCATCAGACTTTGACTTTGATGCTATCATGGAAGGAGCTCAGTGGTTCCACTGGTCTGGCATCACTCCTGCCATTTCTGACAAGGCTGCAGAACTGACTAAGTTGGCTTGTGAGGCTGCAAAGCGTCATGGTGTAACAGTATCTGTTGACCTCAACTTCCGTAAGAAATTATGGACTTCAGAGAAGGCTATCTCTGTAATGCGTCCACTCATGCAGTATGTTGATGTATGTATCGGTAATGAGGAAGATGCAGAACTTTGCCTCGGTTTCAAGCCAGATGCTGATGTAGAAGGTGGTGAGACAAACGCTGAGGGTTACAAGGGTATCTTCGAGCAGATGATGAAGGAATTCGGATTCAAGTATGTTGTTTCTACACTTCGTGAATCTTTCTCTGCTACATTTAATGGCTGGAAGGCAATGATATATGATGGTAAGGAGTTCTATCAGTCTAAGCGTTATGAAATCAATCCTATCATCGACCGTGTTGGTGGTGGTGACTCTTTCTCTGGTGGTCTTATCCATGGTCTTCTGACAAAACCAACACAGGGCGAGGCTCTGGAATTTGCTGTTGCAGCATCAGCTCTGAAGCACACTATCAATGGTGACTACAACCTCGTCAGCGTCGCTGAGGTTGAGGCTCTCGCTGGTGGTAATGCAAATGGACGCGTGCAGCGCTAATTTTTAATGCATAATTCATAATTCAAAATTCATAATTAGAATATCGTGGCAAAATTTGATAAATTTCAGGTGATGGCAAAGATTGCTGCCGCACCTATGGTTCCAGTTTTTTATAACAAAGATATCGATATTTGTAAGAATGTCATCAAGGCATGTTATGATGGTGGTGTTCGTGCTTTTGAGTTTACCAATCGTGGCGACTTCGCACATGAGGTTTTTGATGAGCTTTCTAAGTGGGCAAACAAAGAGTGTCCAGAATTAGCACTTGGTATCGGTAGTGTTGTTGATGCTCCTACAGCAGCTCTCTACATCCAAATGGGTGCTAACTTTGTTGTTGGTCCTCTCTTTAATCCTGATATCGCTGTTGTCTGCAACCGTCGTTGCGTAACCTATTGCCCAGGATGTCTCACACCATCAGAGATTGGTAAGGCACAGGAAGTTGGTTGCGATTTCACAAAGGTATTCCCAGGTGATGTAGTTGGCCCAAACCTTATCAAGGGACTTATGGCTCCAATGCCTTGGTCAAAGATCATGGTTACTGGTGGCGTTGCTCCTGAGAAGGAAAACCTTGAGAGCTGGTTCAAGGCTGGCGTATTCTGCGTTGGTATGGGATCTAAGTTGTTCCCAAAAGACAAGGTAGCAGCTGGCGACTGGAAGTATGTTACTGACAAATGTAAAGAGGCTCTTGGCTACTGCAATGCAGCTAAGGCGTAATATTACACAATATATTGGCTCCACATGGCTTATTCTGGCTATGTGGAGCTTTTTGTTATGTACACCTGCTCTGGCAAATGGAACCATAGCATACGAGGTGTTACAAATGGACTCCTGTCGCATGAGAGCAGACAGCAAAGAATTCTATCTACACAAATACAATTTCGACAAACATATCGACAAAGCAACTCCTGCAGAACGAATACAGGCCCAACTCATTTATGCTGACTATCTGTTGCAGATGAGACAATTCAAAGAAGCCCGCGCAGTAGTCGATTCTGTTGCTCCTCATGTGGCATATACCGATTCCCTTCTCTTCCTTAATTATCTTTATCATCAGGGAAAAGTAAGTTTCATACCTGTCAACATCCAAAAGAATAAAGCTCTCATACAGAAAGGTTACGATGCACTAGTACAATGTTACATCTTGGCAACACGAAAAAAAAATGATGAATATCGGGCGCGCTCTATGCAAGCCCTGAGTATGTATTTTTCATACGATAGCATCTTTGCTATAGCTCGTGCCTTTGATGCCCCCTCAATACGATATATTAATGAGTATAATGTTCCTGATTCGTTGTTGGCAGGAAACCTTGCAGAACGTACTCTAAGCATACTTCTTAATGGCAATAATGCATACCTGATTGCTGATGCATGGCGCAATCTCAGTACCTGTTATTTTCGCATTGGTGAACCCCAAAAGTCTGTTGAATGCCTAAATATGGCACTGGCCAATCCTGCTATTGATAACATGCCAGAACTAAAGACTTCTATAGCAGAGCAGATGTCTCTCTCCTACTCTGCTATGGATGATAAATTCCATAGTGACTATTATCGAAACATGTATCTCGACTTGCAGGATAGTACACGACAGGACAGACAACTCGAGGCCCGGGCATTGGCACTCGACCAAACGACCAGTCGTATATGGATTCTGGTTTACATAGCCTGTGGAGTATTCCTTCTGCTACTAATTTCTATCATTACTCTCATCCATAACCATAAGGCAGACAAAATAAAGAAGGCTGACTTCGAAGAGTTGGAAGAGAAACTGGCTCTTATGAAGTTAGAGAATTCTAAGGGCATTCGTGCTATGGTGGAACAGCGTGCCTGTGTTCAGGTGATAAATGGTATGTTGCCACTTATTGAACGCATGGGACAAGCTGCAAAAACAGGAAAGATGGATTACTGTCAGGAACTGGCCCATGAAATAGATCGCCAAAACAATATGTTGACAGAATGGATTAAGATGCGACGAGGCGACATCCGTCCGCATATAGAAAATGTAAACCTCAGTGACATCTTCTCTGTTATAAAAAGGACCTCTACAGCAACAACAAAAACCAACATTATGGCAGACAGTTCTGCTGTTGTAAAAGCAGATAAATCCCTTACTCTATTCCTTGTAAACACCCTTGTTGACAATGCCCGCAAAAGTGGTGCTACGGAAATAAATGTCAATGCTTCAACATGTAGCAACTATGCTGAAATAAGTGTTACAGACAATGGTAAGGGAATGACAGAAGAGCAGCTGGCACATCTCTTTGAATATAAACAGATTGATGGTAAGGGTGGCTTCGGACTCCAGAACTGTCGTGGTATCATTGACCGTTACAAGAAGATCTCATCCCTCTTTTCTGTCTGTATGATAAGTGCAAAGTCTGCTATCGGAAAAGGTACTACAATATTATTCCGTCTGCCACTCGTAAAAAGTATTATCTTGGCTCTTGTCTCCCTCCTCAGCATCAGTTTGCAAGCCAAGGAGATAGACAGATATGCTGATAGTCTCTACAATTGTAATATACAGGGTAGATATTCCGATGCCTTACTCTATGCTGACTCTTGTCGGGCCCTTAGTGCTGATGCTGATTCCATTGTCATGCTTTCTGTATATAATGAAGAAGCAGTGGCATCTCTTGCTATGCACCAGTGGACTCGCTATTACAACAGCAATTGGCAATACACCCTGCTCTATCGCGAACTGACTGCAGACAAATCGCTACCTGATTATTATCGCAGTATGCAGCGTGCAGAACTGCAAGCCAATGTGGCAATGCTGGTTGTGCTAATCCTTATTTTGTCACTAATACCATTGGTGTGGTATCTGTACTTAAAACCTATCGTCATACAACGTCGAAAGGAACGTGAGCGTAGGAATAATCTTGAGGAAGAGATAGGAGCATTGAAGCAGGAGAATGAACGCCTGCATGTTACTTCCAGCATCACTGACAACCAGCTATCAACAGTAAAGCATGAGACGATGTATTATCCTTCTCGCATACTGCAACTTATCAGCAATGATGCCCCACAAGAAGATATCTCAAATGCCATAGAATATTATAGGGAACTGTGTCTGATGCTCACATCAAAGGTGCTGAAGCAAAAGCCAATGAATTCTGATACCTTGCAAGAATTACGTGATTTCCTAAAGTTTCTCATAAAGCGTCATAAGGATGACCCTCTCACGGAAGAACAGGTATCAAAACTCTTCACTATCGACACTCCACATACTGACTATCTCGTAATGCGACAGATAATGCGAGAGATTGGAGAAATAACCCACAATCGCAATTCTGGCATCTCTGCCATATATCAAAACGGAAAAGCAACAATAACTCCTAACTTTTAACTATCAACTGTCAACTCCCTCCATGTCCACAATAGCAGCTATAGCAACAGCACCAGGTGGTGCAATAGGTATCATCCGTGTTTCAGGTACTGAGGCCATAAATATCGTCAATAGTGTTTTCTCCAAAGACATTCTTGATGCTAAAGGATATTCCCTGCACTATGGAGAAATAATCTCAGCCCTCAACCCTCAGCCTATTGATGATGTCCTCGTCAGCGTCTTTCGCTCTCCTCATTCCTACACAGGAGAGGATTCTATAGAGATATCCTGTCATGGTTCCAGATATATTCTTGAGACGATTTTATCATTATTGGTAGAGAAAGGATGTCTTCTGGCGCAACCTGGTGAGTTTACACAACGTGCTTTTCTCAATGGCAAGATGGACCTCACACAGGCAGAAGCTGTTGCTGACCTCATAGCATCATCCAATGCTTCACAACATCGCATAGCCATAAACCAGATGCGAGGTGGAATAACATCACGCCTGCACGAATTGCGTGACAAACTGCTTCATCTTACCTCTCTTCTGGAATTGGAATTAGACTTTTCTGACCATGAAGAATTGGAGTTTGCTGACCGTTCTGAACTGGAAAATGTTGCTCATTCTATAGAACATGAGATAACAAAACTATTAGAATCTTTCTCAGCTGGTAATGCCATAAAAAATGGTATTCCTGTTGCTATCATTGGAGCTCCTAATGTGGGAAAATCAACCCTCCTTAATGCTCTCCTTGGAGACGATCGTGCTATTGTGAGTGATATTCAGGGTACCACTCGCGACCTTATTGAAGATACCATAACCATTGAAGGTCGCCTTTTCCGTTTCATTGACACAGCAGGCATTCGACATACAGATGACACAATAGAAAATCTTGGTATCAAACGCTCTCTGAAAGCAGCTGAGAAAGCTCGCATCATTATCCTCATGCGTGATGATGAACACGACTATCC
>CAMNHS010000075.1 GCA_946539635.1 uncultured Prevotellaceae bacterium | reverse complement strand
GCATTATAATATTTCTTGCACATCTGGTGTGCTTCGCTCAGCATTCGCCTGTTGATATATGGGCTGGTACTGAGGTGAAGAAGCATGTGATGCTGACACCATATATCGCTGAGGGTGAGAATAGCCCTTGTGTGATAGTGTGTCCTGGGGGAAGCTATTTCTGGCACGATACAGAAAATGAGGGCATAAAGGTGGCGGAATGGTTGCAGCAAAATGGCATCTCGGCCTTTGTTCTGAACTATAGAACCGCCTATGTGCCGGCTTTTATCTTTCGGACGAGACTGGTTGTGAGAGGTAACCAGTATCCTGATCCGCAGAAAGACCTGCAGCAGGCTATAATATTAATAAAAGACCACGCCACCCTCTATGGTATTGATACCACAAAGGTGGGTGCTATGGGATTCTCGGCTGGAGGGCATCTGGTAATGTCTGTGGCAGAGAAATTTGACACCCCTCGCAGCCGTCCTGCTTTTGTCGCTCCCATCTATCCTGTCGTGTCGTTTACGGCTGACTGCACTCACAAACGCTCCCGAAGAGGCTTGCTGGGAGAATATCGTAAGCGGAAAACAGAGTACAGGGAGGCGTTGTCATTGGAAAAACATGTTCCAAGCGATTGTCCGCCTGTCTTTCTCGTAAACTGTATTGACGACCCGGTAGTAGATTACAGGAACTCCGTGCTCCTTGATTCGGCTTTGACGGCGAAGGGGGTGAAACATAAATATATACAATATGCCACTGGCGGGCATGGCTTTGGCGCCTCAGATGACAAAGGAACGCCTGAATGCCGGAAGTGGAAAGAGGAATTCCTGAAATGGATGAAGTTAATGATGAATTAGTTTATGATTATTCGTTTGTTTGAATATTTCCGTACACATTCTGTGATAAGGTGGGGACTGCTCTCCATCCTGACGATAGTATTGGTATTCCTCGTATCAGGACTGTCGTATAAAGAGGATATCTCAGACTTCCTGCCGCTGGGCACTCATGACAGGGATGCGCTGACCATCTATCAGGATATATCTGGCGCATCACAGATAATCGTGATATTTGACAACCCTGACGATGCTGATGTAACTGTCGAAGCGATAGAGGGGTTCTGCCAGAGGCTTCAAGACTCGGGGTTGACTTTTATCTCCAAGTTCGATATTGAGGAACTCTCGCGTATTACGGACTTTGTATATTCAAACATACCATACTTCCTTACTGATGCGGATTATGACAGGATTGACAGCTTGCTGAGTATGCCTGGTTATATCCCGGAACAGCTGAGGTTAGATCATGAGCTGCTGATGTTCCCGTCAGGTGGCCTGCTGTCGCAAAATATCTCCCGCGACCCGCTGAATCTCTTTACGCCAGTCGTCAGCAGGTTGAGCAAAATGCAAAAGACCTCGCGTTTTGAAAGCTATGAAGGCTATATCTTCTCTCCAGACATGAAGAGGGCATTCGTGATGGTCCATTCTCCTTATGGCAATAGCGAAACAGAGAATAATGCCAGGATATTATCTCTTCTCGAAGAATCGGTTCAGCAGGTAGAGAAGTCTTATCCGTCAGTAAAGATTCACCTTACCGGCGGACCCTGTATAGCCGTTGATAATGCGAGTCAGATAAAACATGACAGCATACTCGCCATAACAATTGCAGTAGTGCTGATTGTTATTTTGCTGGTATATGCCTTCAGGTCTGTCAGAAACATCTTACTCATTGTCGTTTCCATAGCATGGGGAGCACTTTTTGCCTTAGGGGGGCTCTCTGTGATACACGATGATATCTCTATTATAGTCATTGGAATATCGAGCATCATCATTGGCATTGCTGTCAACTATCCCCTGCACCTCATAGACCACACGAATCATGAGCCTGACATACGGAGTTGTCTCAAGGAAATAGTGACTCCGTTGGTTGTGGGTAATATCACGACAATAGGAGCCTTTATGGCATTAGTGCCGCTGAAGTCGACAGCTTTGCGCGACCTGGGTCTGTTCGCATCGTTGCTGTTATTGGGAACCATTCTGTTTGTTCTCATCTTCCTGCCTCACATGGTGAAGGTCAAAGGTCAAAGGTCTGAGGTCAAAGGCTTTTTCCGCATTGTGACAGAGTCGCGGATTGAGGGTAAGCGATGGCTGATGGTAGCAGTGGCGTTGCTGACAATGGTATTCGCATACTTCAGCTTAGATACGGAGTTTGATGCCAACATGTCGAACATCAACTACCTCACGGGACAGCAGAAGGAGGATATGGCATATTTCCAGTCGTTACTATCATCTGACAGTAAAGATGATACAGAAACACTCTATATTGTCTCTTCTGCCGCTACGATGGATGAGGCTCTCGACAGATGCCGCTGTAATGGGGCGGTGGTCGATTCGCTGATGGCTTGTGGCATTATAACGAATAGGGAGAATACAGCTGCCTTTATCACTTCCAAGGCGGAGCAGCAGAGGCGTCTCGAAAGATGGCAGGAACTGGTGGGAAAACACTTCGGCATCCTCCGGAATGAATTGCAGAAGGAAGCTGCTGATGCAGGATTCAGCAATGATGCCTTTGATGACTTCTTCCAGATAATATCGCGCCACTATAAGCTGAGGTCTTTTGACTATTTCTCGACGTTGACGAATACCGTTTTCATGCAGAATATAAGCATCGACACATCGCAGCAAAGATATTCTGTCGTTGATAGGGTGAGGGTAAAGAAGAATCATCTGCATGATACCCAAAAACTCTTCTCCGGCAGCTTTGATGTGAAAAGTATGAACAGTGCCATTGCCAACAGTCTCTCTGACGATTTCAACTATATAGGAATAGCATGTTCCGCTATAGTATTCATATTCCTTTGGCTCTCTTTCGGACGTATCGAACTTGCCATAATTTCTTTCCTGCCGATGGCGATCAGTTGGATATGGATATTGGGACTCATGGCTCTCTTTGGCATAAAATTCAACATAGTGAATGTCATCCTTGCCACCTTCATCTTTGGTCAGGGCGACGACTATACCATCTTCATGACAGAAGGATGTTCCCACGAATATGCCTATCGCAAACCTATGCTGGCATCCTATAAAAACAGCATCATCCTCTCGGCACTGATAATGTTTATCGGCATCGGGTCGCTGATAGTTGCCAAACATCCAGCCCTCCTTTCTTTGGCAGAGGTTACCATCATCGGTATGTTCAGCGTGGTGCTGATGGCATATCTCATACCGCCTTTCCTCTTCAACTGGATTACCAGGAGTCGTGGACAATATCGTAAGCGTCCGCTGACTCTTGGGGCATTGGCAAGGGCATGGTTCTGCGGAATATGGTGGCTGACACAATTGTGTATAGGCTACCTTATCGGGTTCGTGTTGTTCACATTCTTTGGAAAGAGGGAATGGACGAAAAACCTCCTTCACAGAATTGCCACAGCAAGCCATCGCCTTGATTTGCGACTGTTCCCGGGACTGAAGAACAAAATTATAAACCGTCACAATGAAACATTCGAGAAACCCTGTGTCATAATATGCAATCATCAGTCGATGATAGACCCTGCCTACCTGATGGCCCTCAGCCCACGCATCATCATTGTGGCAAATAAACACTCAAGTTGGAATCCGATAGTGCGCAGAATGTTCGGATGGCTGGATTTCTATACTGTCATAGAAGACCAGTTTGAGGATGATCTCCCTCTCTTCGAAAGATATGTGAAAGAGGGCTACAGCATAGCAATATATGCTGAGGGGGAACGCAACCCTGATTCTACGGTATTGCGATTCCATAAGGGCGCTTTTATGCTTGCCAGCAGGCTGAACCTCGACATTTTGCCAATCTATCTGCATGGATTGAATAATGCTATGCCGCCACGGAGTTTTGCTATCAATCCCTCTACTGCAACCGTGATAGTGGGGGAGCGCATTACATCGGCTTCACCTCTGTGGGGAGAGGATTATCAGGAGACAACACGCAGAATCCACAGGCATTTCCTTACGCAATATAACAGGATAAAACGTAACCTGGAAACGACGTCATATTTCTTGCCTCTCGTAAAGGAACGCTATCTCTATAAGGGTAGGGAAGTGTATGCAGAGGCTTGCAGGGCCCTCAGCAAAGAGAATCTCGCCGGTATAGACAATGCCGGTGACAGTCCTACGATGATCATAAAGAATAGCGGCTGCGGAGCACTGGCATTGATGGCAGCATTGGTACATCCTGACAAAACGATATATGCCATCGAAGAGGATAAAGACAAAAAACTCCTGGCGCAATACTGTGCCAAAGGGTTGGTGAAGAATGT
Organism: uncultured Prevotellaceae bacterium; assembly: GCA_946539635.1. Classification (GTDB taxonomy): domain Bacteria; phylum Bacteroidota; class Bacteroidia; order Bacteroidales; family Bacteroidaceae; genus Prevotella. Next base: position 2,451 of record CAMNHS010000075.1, on the reverse strand, counting down.
GTGTTTTAGTGAAAAGTGAAAGGTAAAAAGTAAAAAGAAGAAATGAAAGAAGAGATACTACATTTACTGGAAGAAGCCCTTCCGTTAGTCGATTTTAATAGCGACTTCCTCCTTGGTGAGTTGGATTCTTTGGGGGTAACAACCATTATCATGCTCCTCTCAGAGAAGTATGGCATAAAATTGGATGCCTCTGATATAACACCAAGAAATATGAAAGATATAGACAGTCTCGTGAAATTAGTGCAATTGAAGATTGAAAATTGAAGATTTTCTCATAAGGAACGCCAACAGGCTGGCTTTCGTCTGTGGTAAGGAACAGATAACCTATGGCGAACTGTACTCTGCAGTCCTCAGTAGGGCAGCGGAGTTGGCTGCTGCAGGGATGTCCGAAGGGGATATAATACCCCTCAGGGCAGTCCCCTCAATAGATTATTTCGTCAGCTATTTCGCCATCCATATCAATCGCGGCATCGTTGTTCCCCTGGCAAGTGATATCTCTGAAGAGAAATTTTGGAAATACAAGGAATATCTTAAAACGTCGAGTGTGCCAGAAGGTACAGCCGACATCCTTTTTACCACAGGAACAACGGGCAAGTCGAAGGGCGCCATCATAAGTTATGAAACCATTATCGCCAATTCCGAAAACCTCATAGCAGCACACGGATATAATGAAAATCTGTCATTTATCATCTGCAGTCCGCTGAATCATTACGGCGCATGGTCAAAAGTATTTCCATGCATCATGCAGGGCATGACAATTTACCTGCTGGAGGGCCTGAAGGCGATGGACAGATTCTTCGAAGTGATAGAATCTTCTGCCACTAAGATTGCCACCTTCATGGTACCATCGAGCATTAAGATGCTTATGCAGTTGTGTAGTGACAGGTTGTCAAATTATGCTGACAGGATTGCCTTCCTTGAAACAGGTGGCGCTCCAATGTCCGAAGGCGATATGAAACGCCTGTGCCAACTGTTGCCTAATGCCAGTCTTTTTAATACCTATGCTTCAACAGAAAGTGGCATCATAACGACCTACAACTATCAGGAAGGATGCATCTCAGGATGTGTCGGACGCCCTCTGAAAAACTCTTCTGTTGCCATCTCTTCGCAAGGACATATTCTTTGCAGTGGAAAAACTCTGATGACAGGATATCTTGACGACCCGCTGCTGACAAGTAAGATACTCCAGGGTGGGGCAGTGGAGATGTCTGACAAAGGCATAATAGATGAAGAGGGACGGTTACATATCCTCGGACGTGATGATGACGTGATAAATACAGGAGCATACAAGGTGAATCCGCTGGAGGTGGAAGATGCTGCAAACGAATATGCCGGCATAAGGGAGTGCATCTGCATCGCAGCACCTCATATCATCCTCGGAACAGCCCTGAAACTGTTATATACCACACACGATGGCAAGGAAATAAGCAAGAAAGACCTCGCTCGCTATCTTCTGGCAAAACTTGAAAAACACAAAGTCCCACTCCTCTACGAGCAAGTCCCGTCAATACAGATGACCTTCAACGGCAAAAAAGACCGTAAACACTATCGGCAATAAAAAAAACTGGAAGTTTTTACGCTTCCAGTTTGTTCATTTTGTTCATCGTTCATTTTACAGACCGAACTTGTAACCTACTGTCAGGGTGAATACGCTGTTCTTGCTGTCCTTTACGCCGTCTGCTGTGTATTTGTTCAGTCTTGTCAGACCAATCTGATAACGTGCATCGATTGTGATAGGCGTCTTGAACTGATAGGATACACCAACAGGAATAGAGAAGTCGAACTTCTTGAAGTTGTCCTTGTAATCTACATAGGTGTATATGTCTGTGTCTCTGTTTACACCATCACCAAAATTAGACTTGCCTTCTGCATGAAAATTAATCTTTGAACTTACAAGGAATCCGAACTGTACTCCAGCCTTTACTGCCCATCCTTTAGCGAAATAGAAATTTGCTACGATAGGTATCTTGATATAGCCTAAACTGAGGTTGATATCTTTATATTTCACATTGCCATCGTTGTAGTCATCCCATCCGCAACCCTGTGAGGTGTAGTTAACACCTGCTGCAGCGCTGAATTTATTGGCAAACTGATATTCTGCCTCACCACCGATAATGTAAACAGATGTTGTCTTCTTGTCTAACGTCTTGTTGCCGCCGAGGGTAAGGTCGCCTGCATTTGTGACTGTTGAAAAGCCACCACCAAGGAATGGCTGTAATGACCATGTGCCTTTTTCAAACTGTGCATTTGCTGCTGTAGCCATAAAAGCGGCTACTGCCATCATGATAATCTTTTTCATAGTTGTGTGTAATTAAATTGGAAGTTAAAATGGAAGTTAAAATGGAAGTTAATTTTACGCTACAAAGATATATATATTTTGACATTCTACAAAAAAAATGTTTAAAATTCTGTGGATTTTTGTTTGTTTGCGATTTTTTTTATAACTTTGCA
>CAMNHS010000074.1 GCA_946539635.1 uncultured Prevotellaceae bacterium | reverse complement strand
TTATAGAAAATACATAATAAAAAATATATAAAAAATGGCACAACAAGAAGACGTTTTTAAGAAGATTGTAAGTCACTGTAAGGAATATGGCTTTGTATTCCCATCAAGTGAAATCTATGATGGATTAGGCGCTGTTTATGACTATGGTCAGAATGGTGTAGAGATGAAGAACAACATCAAGCAGTATTGGTGGCAGTCAATGGTATTGCTGCATGAGAATATCGTTGGTATCGACTCAAGTATCTTCATGCATCCAACAATATGGAAGGCATCAGGACACGTGGATGCTTTCAATGACCCCCTTATCGATAATCGCGACTCAAAAAAGCGTTATCGTGCTGATGTGCTCATCGAGGAGCAGATGGCGAAATATGAGGATAAGATTGCCAAAGAGGTAGAAAAGGCAAAGAAGAAATTTGGCGATGCATTTGATGAGGCAAAGTTCCGCGAGACAAATCCTCGTGTGCTGGAAAATCAGAAGAAGTTCGACGACCTTCATGCTCGCTATTCTGAGGCCATGAATAAGATGGACCTTGATATGCTGAAGCAGATAATTCTGGACGAGGAGATAGTATGTCCTATCAGCGGTACTCGCAACTGGACCGATGTAAGACAGTTTAACCTGATGTTCTCAACAGAGATGGGTGCTTCTGCTGATAATAGCATGAAGATATACCTGCGTCCAGAAACAGCACAGGGTATCTTCGTAAACTATCTCAATGTGCAGAAGACGGGCCGTATGAAGATTCCTTTCGGAATAGCACAGATTGGTAAGGCTTTCCGTAATGAGATAGTAGCACGTCAGTTTATCTTCAGAATGCGTGAGTTCGAGCAGATGGAGATGCAGTTCTTCATTAAGCCTGGAACAGAACTCGACTGGTTCGCAAAGTGGAAGGAAACACGTATGAAGTGGCACCAGAACCTTGGTATGGGCGCAGAGAACTATCGTTTCCACGACCACGACAAGCTGGCTCACTATGCAAATGCTGCAACAGATATCGAGTTCCGTATGCCATTCGGATTCAAGGAGGTAGAGGGTATTCACTCTCGTACTAACTTCGACCTCTCACAACACGAGAAATTCTCTGGCAAGCAGATAAAATACTTCGATCCAGAGTTGAACGAGTCATATACTCCGTATGTCATCGAGACATCAATAGGTGTTGACCGTATGTTCCTCTCTGTATTGTGCCACTCTTATGAGGAAGAGAAGCTGGAGAATGGCGAGACACGCACAGTGCTCCATCTGCCTGCTGCCCTTGCTCCTGTGAAGTTGGCTGTATTCCCTCTGACGAAGAAGGACGGATTGCCAGAGAAGGCACGTGAGATAATCGACAATTTGAAGTTCCACTTCAACTGCAAATACGAGGAGAAAGACCAGATAGGAAAGCGCTATCGTCGTCAGGACGCTATTGGTACGCCATTCTGCGTAACAGTAGATCATCAGACCCTCGAAGATAATACTGTTACACTTCGCTATCGCGACTCAATGGAACAGGAGCGTGTGAACATTGCTGACCTGCAAGGTATTATAGAGGATAAGGTTTCTATCACCTCTCTACTCAAGAAACTTCAGTAAAAAAGAAATAATGCATAATAAAGTACATATCATACTGGCCGCCTGTTGTGCGATGCTCCTCATGGTGATGACATCATGTAAGGAGGAGAAAAATGAGCAGACGAATTACGATAACTGGGAAACCCGCAATACGGAATATTTCAACCAGAAATTCAAGCAGGCGCAGGATTCTATCGCTGCCGGCAGTAAGAACTGGCGACTGATAAAGTCTGTATATAAAGATGCAGCATCAGCAGCTCCAACAGATTATATCATTGCTCATGTAATAAACTGTCAGCATGCTGATGACATCCAGAAACCACTTGTGACAGACTCTGTCTATGTGCACTATCGTGGTAAGCTGATACCACGTGATGCTTATGTGCAGGACACTACAAAGTATGCAGTGGATGGTGTGATATTTGATACGTCTTATTATGGAGAAGAACTGAATACGGAAACAGCCATTCCTGTAAAATTCGCTATAAAGGATTTGGTGGATGGTTTCCAGACAGCACTGCTGAATATGCACGAATGGGATAGGTTTGAGGTCATAATACCAAATAAATTGGGATATGGCGCATCAACATCGAATTCTTCAATTCCAGCCTATAGCACTCTGCGTTTTGATATTATGCTGACCTATATTGGTCGGCCAGGTAAAAAAATGCCTAAAGTACAATGAGTAGTAACCGCTTTGACGCCTCCGCAGTACACCATCTCAGTGGGATGTACCAAACATGGTTCCTGGATTATGCTTCATACGTAATCCTTGAACGTGCTGTGCCACATATAGAGGATGGCTTGAAACCTGTTCAGCGACGCATCCTGCACTCTATGAAACGCATGGATGACGGACGTTATAATAAGGTGGCAAACATCGTCGGACACACCATGCAGTTCCACCCACATGGAGATGCTTCTATTGGTGACGCCTTGGTACAGATGGGACAGAAAGACCTGCTCATTGATACACAGGGTAACTGGGGAAACATACTGACAGGCTCCGCTGCCGCTGCTCCACGTTATATCGAGGCGCGACTGAGTAAATTTGCCCTTGAGACAGTATTCAATCCCAAGACGACAGAGTGGCAGATGTCATATGACGGACGTAATAAGGAACCTATTACGTTGCCTGTGAAATTCCCGTTGCTCTTGGCACAAGGAGTAGAGGGTATTGCTGTCGGCTTGAACTCAAAGATAATGCCGCATAACTTCAACGAGATATGCGATGCGGCAATAGCATATCTGAGGGGGGAGGAGTTCCATCTGTATCCTGACTTCCCGACAGGAGGCAGCGTGGATGTGTCTCGTTATAATGACGGCCAAAGAGGCGGAAGTATCAAGGTACGCGCGAAGATAGAGAAGCTTGACCAGAAGACTCTCGTCATTAGGGATATTCCTTTCTCAAAGACTTCGGAAACACTTATCGATTCTATCACAAAGGCGGTAAATCTCGGAAAGATAAAGGTACGCAAGGTTGAAGACCTGACAGCGGCAAACGTTGAGATACTGGTGCATTTGACACCAGGCGCTTCATCTGATAAGACTCTCGATGCCCTCTATGCCTTTACCGATTGCGAGATAAGCATATCGCCAAACTGCTGCGTCATAAAGGATAAGAAGCCGCAATTCCTTACCGTCAGCGATGTGCTGGCTGCTTCTGCCGACCAGACAATGGCATTGCTGAAGAGAGAGTTGGAGATAAGGCGTGACGAACTGCTGGAGCAACTCTTCTACTGTTCTTTGGAGAAGATATTCATAGAGGAACGCATCTATAAGGATAAGAAGTATGAGAATGCTCCGAATATGGATGCTGCCTGTGAGCATATCGACGAAAGACTGACACCTTACTATCCGCAGATGGTTCGCGAAGTGCGAAAGGAGGATATCCTGAGGCTGATGGAGATAAGGATGAAACGCATCCTGAAATTCTCAAAGGATCAGGCTGACGAACTGATAGCAAAGATTGAAGCGGAGATAGCAGAGATAGAGAAAGACCTCGGAAGGATGGTTGACATAACGTGCGAATGGTTTGAACACCTGAAGCAGAAATATGGCGCTGAGCATCCTCGACTGACAGAAATACGTAACTTCGATACCATCGAGGCAACCAAGGTCGTTGAGGCAAACAAAAAACTGTACATAGACCGTCAGGAGGGATTTGTCGGCACAGGCCTTAAGAATGCGGAATATGTCTGCAACTGTTCCGATATCGATGATATCATCATCTTCTATAAAGATGGTAAATATAAGGTCACCAAGGTGGCAGAAAAGATGGATGTCGGAAAGAATGTGCTCCATCTGCAGGTATGGAAGAAGGGCGATAAACGCACCATCTATAACTGCGTATATCGTGACGGAAAGGCTGGCAGATATTATGTCAAGAGATTCTGCGTCGATTCCAGCACACGCGACAAGGAGTACGACATCACTATGGGAACACCAGGCAGCCGCGTGATATACTTCACGGCAAATGCCAATGGCGAGGCAGAGGTGATAAAGGTGACCCTCGAACCAGGTCCGAAGATAAAGAAGATTTTCTACGATTATGACTTCTCTAACCTCGAGGTAAAGGGCAAATCTGCCAGAGGAAACCAACTCTCAAAGAATCCTATCCACAGAATCGGTCTTAAGTCTCATGGACACTCTACGTTAGGAGGTCGCGAGATATGGTGGGACGGTGATGTAAACCGCCTGAATGTCGATGGACATGGGGAATTGCTGGGTAAGTTCCACGATGATGACTATATCCTCGTCGTTCTCAAGAATGGTGATTTCTATATCACTACGGCAGACCCTAACAACCACTTCGAACAGAATATCCTGCGCATAGAGAAATGGGATGCCCACAAGGTGTGGACTGCAGTCCTCAAGGATGCCGGAAACAATATGTTCGGATATATCAAACGCTTCGAGATGGAGGCTGTAAAGAACCATCGTAACTTCCTTGGTGATAATGGTATAGATGATGGTACAGAACTGCTGCTGCTGACAGATACCGTTTATCCTCGCATAAAGGTTTCCTTTGGCGGCAATGACAGTTTCCGTGAGGCACAGGAGATTGACTGCGAACAGTTTATCGGCGTGAAAGGCTTTAAGGCGAAGGGAAAACGTATTTCTACCTTTGACATCAGTGGGGTAGAGGAGTTGGAGCCGACACGCTTCCCTGAAGTGAAAGAAGAATCTGAAAATGCAGAGGACGAGCAGCAGGAAGAAGAGAACCTTGACCCTGATGCAGGAAAGTCCCAGCAGCAGGTGATAGACGAATTGAGCGGACAGTTGAGAATCTTTGACGATGAGTAGCAAGAGGGTTCTATACTTGCTATTATTCCTGTTGGTATTCTGGCAACAGTCCTTCGCACAGGAGGTGGCAACACAGATAGCCGTAGGACATGCAAACCATCTTGACACCTATCTGTCACCAGAGAAATACAGGGGGGTAGAATTGCGTTTCATATCTGAAGTGTTGAAGACAAAGGTGATGTTTCAACATGAGGGAGATATGTCTTTTACCCATAATCGCGCTAAAAATGCAGACGAAATTTCTGGACATTATGACTTTACCTTTGCCATGATGCATAAGTGGTCGTGGTGTGATGACAAACTGACGCTGAGAGTCGGTGGAATGGCGGATTTTTGGTTGGGGTTTGCCTACAATACCCGTAATTCAAACAATCCTGCACAAGGGTATGCGTCCCTTGCTGTCGGACCACAGATAATGGCATCCTATAAACTGTCTGCTGTCATGAAGCAGCCCGAAAGAAGATTCCTGAGATTTCTTTCGACGATAACAGTAAACTATCAGATGCGAATGCCGTGGCTGGGAATGATGTTCTCGCCAAACTACGGTCAGTCGTATTATGAGATATTCTCTCGCGGTAACTATGACCACAATATAGTGTTTACCTCTCTTGCTACATTCCAGATGAGGCAACAGGTGAGTTTCGATATCCCGTTGAAAAACAGGACCTCCTTGCGAATCGGATATATATCAGACATCCGTCAGGCAAAGCCGAATAACCTGAAGCAGCATCAGTACTATAATGCCGCAACAATAGGAGTGGTGATAAAAAAGTGAAAAGTTAAAAGTTAAAAATGAAAAGTGTTTTTTCGTTTTGGTTTTCGTTATCGTTAACGTTATTGACAGGCTGCGTCGATGTGGATGAATACCAGTCGGATGTGGAGAATAATATGGAGGCGTTGTGGACCATTATGGACGAACACTATTGCTTCTTTGCAGAAAAAGAAGCGCAGTTAGGCGTTGACTGGGATGAGGTTCATGAGCGCTATCGTCGTAATGTAAACAATAAGATGTCACGCTATCAACTGTTCGAATTCCTCGGTAATATGGTGGGAGAACTGCGTGACGGACATGTAAATATCTCTGCAGCCTTCGACTATGCCCGCAACTGGTCATGGAAGGAAGACTATCCCAAGAACTTCTCGGACTCTCTGCAACGTAAATATCTTGGTACCAAATACGGCATCGCCTCAGGCGTATATTATTGCACCCTTGGTGACAATATCGGCTATATGTATGTAGGCAGTTTTCAGGACTCCTTTGGAGATGGCAATCTCGATGAAGTGTTATATGCCCTTGCTCCGTGCAACGGACTGATAATCGATGTTCGCAATAATGGGGGAGGGCAGCTCACAGAGGCACAGCATCTCGCGTCGCGGTTCTGTAATGAGAGGACACTTGTGGGATATATGTCACATAAGACAGGAACAGGACGTTCCGATTTCTCTGCAAAGGAAGAGCAGTGGCTGGAGCCGTCAACAGGTCTGAGGTGGCAGAAGGGAGTTTGTGTGTTGTCAAACAGAAGTGTCTATAGCGCTGCCAACGAATTTGTAAAGTATATGAAGGCATTAGGGCACACCATTGTCGGAGATGCAACGGGCGGAGGGTCAGGAATGCCCTTCTCTGCCGAGTTGCCCAATGGGTGGGGGGTGCGTTTCTCTGCCTGTCCCATGTACGATGTCAATGGAGTATGTACAGAAAACGGTGTTGCCCCCGATGTAGCGGTCGGTATAACAGATGAAGACTTCCAGAAGGGAAAGGATACCATCATAGAAACAGCGCGGAAAAAATTACAGGAGTGATATTGCTGGCGAGTTTGACTCTTTCTTTAACCGCCCCGATTTTAAAGCCCCAAAAATACTTGCCAGCTGCCTCTTTTTCAAACTTCACGAGTCTTTCGACTGCCTTAACT
>CAMNHS010000073.1 GCA_946539635.1 uncultured Prevotellaceae bacterium | reverse complement strand
TTGACGAATGCCTGATGCCAAGGTGTTACCTCGTCAGTAAGACGACGCTCTTCAGGATAGTATCCACACTGCCAAGGGTGCTGTGTGCGCTCTGGGTGAGGCATGATAGCGAGATGACGACCGTCAGCACTTGCTATGGCTGCTACATCGTAGTCAGAACCATTTGGATTAGCAGGATATTCGTGATGGTTGTATTTTGCAACAATGTTATACTTATCCTCTGACATTGGCAGACGGAACTTTCCTTCTCCATGTGCTACCCAGCAACCAATCTCTTCGCCTGAAAGGCTTCCGAACATTACAGAATCGTTCTGAGGAATGCGGAGTGTTACAAAGGTGCTCTCAAACTTGTGAGAGTCATTATGCAACATTTGTGCATAGTCACGGGCATTTGTTGATGCTGTAGTATTGTTGAGCAGTCCCAACTCTACCATCAGCTGACAGCCGTTACAAACACCAAGTGAGAGGGTATCCTTTCGAGAGTAGAACTTATCGAGGGCCTCCTTTGCCTTAGGGTTGAAGAGGAAGGCACCAGCCCATCCCTTTGCAGAACCCAGTACGTCGGAGTTTGAGAAGCCACCGCAGAAGGCTATCATGTTAACCTCCTCCAATGTCTCACGACCTGTTACGAGGTCTGTCATAGTGACATCCTTTACGTCAAAACCTGCCTGATAGAAAGACCAAGCCATCTCACGCTCAGAGTTGGTACCCTTCTCACGAATGATGGCAGCAACAGGACGCTTGCCTTCTGGACGTGGAGTAGCCTTGAGAGGCTCACCCTTCAGTGACCATGTTACAGGATTCTTCTTATAGTTTTCAAAGCGTTCTGCAGCCTTGCCGTTGAAGCTCTGCTTTCTGTCGAGGAGGTAAGAGGTAGAATACCATACATCACGCAACTCGTCGATGTCGAAGTTGAACACCAACTCACGAGAAGCAATCTGAGCATTTGGAACAGAAGCGTTAGAGACAGTCTTTGTGACAGTAATCTTGCGCTCTTCACATGGAGTGCCAATCTTGCAATAGCCAACACCTGCATCCTCCAAAATCTTCTTTACACGGGAAGCATCGCTGTTGCGAACCTGTATTACGACACCAGGATTCTCAGCAAAGAGTATTTTTACGATGTCACCCTCCTGTATCTTGTCGAAATTGATGTCGAGACCACCTTTGGTATTTGCAAAACACATCTCGAGGAGACATGTGATAATACCACCAGCAGAGATGTCATGACCGGCAAGAACCAAGCCCTCGCCAATCATCTGCTGTATTGCCATGAAGGCATCAGAGAAGTATTCCGGATTCTGGACAGTAGGAACATCGCTGCCAACCTTTCCCTGACTTTGTGCAAAGGCAGAGCCACCCAACTGTAACTTGTCGAATGAGAAATCGATATAATAGAGTCGGCTGTCCTTCACATCCTTTATGACAGGAGAAACAGTCTTGTTTATCTCATCCACCTCACCACCAGCAGAAACTATCACAGTACCTGGAGAAACAATCTTCTTTCCGTCAGGATATTTCTGTGTCATAGAGAGAGAGTCCTTACCAGTTGGTACGTTGATATGCAGGTCGCAGCAGAAGTCTGACAACGCCTTTACTGCGCTATAGAGGCGAGCATCCTCACCCTCCTGTGCTCTGCAAGGCCACATCCAGTTAGCACTCAGCGAGATGCTGTCCATTCCCTCTGCCATGTGTGCCCAAACAAGGTTTGTGAGAGATTCTGCTACAGAGAGTACAGAACCAGCCTCAGGGTTTGCAAGGGCAGCCTGTGGAGCATGTCCGAGAGAGGTAGCAATACCCTTGGTGCCTGTATAGTCGAGAGCCACAACGCCACAGTCAGAGAGTGGCAGTTGCAGTTCACCCTGACACTGCTGACGTGCTATGCGGCCAGACACAGAGCGGTCCACCTTATTGGTGAGCCAGTCCTTACAAGCCACAGCCTCCAGCTGCAATACCTGCTTCAGGTATTCGTTTAACTTGGTATTGAGAGTTGTCTGCTCACCAATGGCAGAAGCATCGTATGTTACTACATCATATTTACGTTCGACAGTCTTGTCCTCCATGATAGTTTTTGGAGAAGAGCCGAACATCTGATCTACTGAGAGGTCGAAAGGTCTTACGCCGTCAGCCTGTTCGAAGGCAAAGCGATGGTCGCCAGTTGTCTCGCCGACAGTGTACATTGGAGCACGCTCACGATCAGCAATCTTCTGCACATGTTCTATGGCAGCCTCGTCAATGAGCAGTCCCATGCGCTCCTGTGACTCGTTGGCAATAATCTCCTTTGCGCTGAGCGTCTTGTCACCAATAGGCAACTTGTCCATATGAATGAGACCACCACAATCTTCTACCAATTCCGACAGACAGTTTACGTGGCCTGCACTACCATGATCGTGGATAGAGACGATAGGGTTCTGATCCTCTTCGCCCAAGGCACGGATGACGTTGTATGTGCGCTTCTGCATCTCAGGGTTGGCACGCTGTACGGCATTCAGTTCGATGCCAGAAGAATAGCGTCCTGTCTCAACAGAAGATACAGAGCCGCCACCAAGTCCGATGCGATAGTTCTCACCACCCATTACGACAATCTTGTTGCCTGGCTGTGGCGTGCCCTTGATGCAGTCGCGCTTCAAGCCATAGCCGACACCTCCAGCAAGCATTATCACCTTGTCGTAGGCATATTCTTCATCATTCTCTTTATGCTCGAATGTCAGCACTGAACCGCAAATCAGTGGCTGGCCGAATTTGTTACCAAAATCAGAAGCACCATTTGATGCTTTTATCAGAATCTGCTCAGGAGTCTGATAGAGCCACTTACGCTCAGGCATATTCTGCTCCCATGCATTGTTAGTACCCTTCTTGCGTGGATATGATGTCATATAGACAGCCGTTCCAGCGATAGGCCAAGAACCGACGCCACCACCCATACGGTCGCGAATCTCACCGCCAGTACCTGTTGCTGCACCGTTGAAAGGCTCTACGGTAGTAGGGAAGTTGTGTGTCTCAGCCTTCAGGGATATGACACTCTCCACCTTCTTAATATTGTAGAAGTCAGGAGCAGAGTGGTCAGCAGGTGAGAACTGCTCTATTTCAGGACCCTGGCTGAAGGCCACATTATCCTTGTATGCAGATAGTATCTTGTTAGGATTCTCTTGTGTCGTCTTCTTAATCATCTGGAACAGAGAAGACTCCATTTCCTTGCCATCAATGATGAATGTGCCACCAAATATCTTGTGGCGGCAGTGCTCGGAGTTTATCTGTGCGAAGCCGAAGAGCTCAGAGTCAGTCAGCGGACGTCCCAGTTGCTTTGCCACATCATAGAGGTATGCGATTTCCTCTTTTGACAGAGCAAGACCCTCTTTGTCGTTATGCTCCTCGATGTTCTCGATGTATTTTATAGCCTCAGGCTTGATGTCGATGGTAAAGATGCTCTGGTCAAGACCATCATACATACGCTGCAACATCTCGTCATGTTCAGCATCCATAGAGTCAACAGGGAAGTATTCCTCAATACGTGAAATGCCCTTGAGAGACATGTTTTGTGTTATCTCGACAGCATTTGTTGACCAAGGAGTAATCATCTCGCGACGTGGACCTACGAAGAATCCGCTCACGGTGTCGCCCTCTATCAATGTAGCATTGTCATACAGCCAGCACAGTTTTTCTACCTCCACAGCAGATGGCTTGTGGTCTATCTCTGTGGCAATTAAGTTCTCGGATGGAGTTTTGAAAAAGAGAATCATATTTGTATATTAAAATAAGTTTCAAGTTTCAGGTCTTTAACCTTTAACCTTTAACCGTTAACCGTTATTTTGCTGCAAAGTTATAAAAAAAAAATGAAATATCAGTAAGTAATAGAAATAATTTTCTATTTCTTTAATTAAAAGCCCCTTTTTAGAAAAAAACGCCGCTTGACAGACAGTCCATCAAATACACTATTGCACAGCATATTGCAGCGACTGGAAACAGCCCAAGTCCGAACCATGCAGCAATGATGCCGACCATTAGCGACACAATGCCCGAAAGAGGTGTCATCGTTGTCTGTATCATGTCTGGAAACGTCATTACGGCAAGCGTAACGTAAGGCACATAATACAGGAAACTCCTTACAAAGGTGTTGCGTATATGCCCCTTTATGAATACCATTGGCACAATGCGGATGAGGTTTGTGCAAGCGATGGCAAGCAATATGTATAATATTATGTCATGCTTCTCCATCGTTCTCCAAAGGTAAAGGTTTCAGCCATGCTGCTGCGGCAGATATGAGTATTGTAAGAACTATTATTCTGGTGCCGCTGCTCCATTCGCTTACTATTGGTGCCACAGCACATAAACCGCTCAGCAGGAAACTCGCAACAACTGCATATAACACATCGCGGTCATTTCGTGCCATAGGCATTATGATGGCAAGGAACATTCCGTAAAGCGCCACGCTGAGGGCGGCAACGATATTGGTTGGCAGCATATTGCCGGCAATGATACCTGCAGCACATCCGGAAGCCCAGAATATGCCCGATATCAGGGCGGCAGAATATGTATATGCAGGCGGAGTATATCCCTTATGGTTTATTGAAATGCCGAAAATCTCGTCAGTAATGCAGCAAGCCATCAGTATGCGGTGGAACCACGACAGGGTGGGAGAGAGTTTTTGCGATAGGGCAGCGCTCATCAGCATATAGCGCAGGTTTACCACAAGGCACATGGCAATCAGTTCCACATACGTGGCATTGACGGCAACCAAGGTATATACACCATATTCTCCTGCAGACGCACGCGTGAAGAAACTGCTGATAAAGCCTATCAAAGCAGTAAGTCCAGCCTTCTTTGCTATGATGCCTAATGAAAACGCCACAGCAAAATATCCCATCGCGATAGGAATGCCGTCGCGTATGCCAGAAAGAATATTATGCCTAAGGTCGTTTTTCATCCGCCAATTTTAAAATCGGACGCGAAGGTACAAAAAAAAATTGAAAATTGAGAATTGAAAATTGAAAATTGATATTTTTTTGTGTATTCTAATACTTTTATGTACCTTTGCCGCCAAAACTACTGTTAAAAACCATTGACCTTTGAAAATGTGGATGATTATATTCCTGTTATTGCCGCTGTTTGGCATTGCCTATATTTCCTGGCACGTTTGGTGTCTTTTGCCCTGTGCGTGGTGGTGGAAAGTGTCAGCCATTGCATTGATGGCGGGTTCGTTCCTGACTATGATGTTTGGCATGCGAGGGCTTTACGACAGTATGCCGCTCCCTGTTGGTACTGCGTTTTATGAAATAGGGACGTCGAGTATCTTTGTTATGATGTATCTGGTCATACTGTTCCTGATTCTCGACCTCGGACGGCTTTTCCATCTCATTCCGCGCACCTTGTTATATAATAACTGGTACACTGCTCTTGGCATTACCATCCTGATGGTCGGTATCTTTGTCTATGGCAATCTGCACTATCAGCATAAATATCGTCAGGAACTGACGCTGACCGCCAACCGTCCTTTGACACGCCCCCTGAAGCTGGTTATGGTCAGCGACCTGCACGTCGGCTACCACAATCCTCGCAAAGAGCTCCATCGCTGGGTTGATATGATAAATGCCGAGAAACCAGACCTGATACTGATTGCCGGCGATATCATCGACATGAGTATGCGCCCTCTGAACGAAGAGCGGATGCACGAAGAGTTCCTGCGGCTCTCTGCTCCAGTATATGCCTGCTTAGGCAACCACGAATACTACAGTGGTGAGCCTGATGCCCAGCAGTTCTATCGCGATGCCGGCATCAACCTGTTACGTGACAATGCTGTCACTGTAGGAGACCTCTGTATCATCGGGCGCGACGACCGCACCAACAGACATCGTAAATCACTGGGCAAGATAGTGAACGAAAATAAATCACTCATTTCCAATTCCTCATATCTTATTCTGTTAGACCATCAGCCCTACCACCTGGAACAAGCCGAGCAACATCATATTGATTTCCAGTTCAGTGGTCACACCCATCATGGACAGATGTGGCCCATCTCATGGATTACGGAAAGCATCTACGAGTGTGCCTTTGGGAGCCATCAACGTGGCAACACCCGCTATTACATCAGTAGCGGATTGGGCATCTGGGGTGGAAAGTTCCGCATTGGCACCCGCTCTGAGTACATCGTGGCAGAGCTAATCGCCACAAATGACGAGGCACGTGCAAAATAATCTCTTAATATCCCAACTCTTCGCCTACGAGGATGACGACGTGGCGGCCTTTGTTGCGGGAGTTTCTGAGGAAGTGGACATAGCTGCAAATACTTTCGGGGGAGTTGCAGTTGTGGCACTTGCCGTCTATCTTGCATGGGGTCTTGATGTCAAACCGCTTGGCATTGACAGGGGCTGCAATGTTTCTGGCTCTTTCAAGGGCTGATTCTGGGGTAGGGGATATCTTGTTTTTGCCTATGATGAAGATAACCTTCTTTGGTCCCCAGGTGATGGCTGCCACTCTGTTGCCATTGCCGTCAATATTTACAATGACACCATCTTCGGAAATGGCATTGGCACTCGTCAGATATACATCGGCAGAGAATGCCTGAAGGTATATCTTCTGCTTTTCTTCTGGAGTTGGCACACTGTCCCTGTCGAGGATATTGAGGGTACCACGGGACTTTAGGAAGTCTGGCAGGCCAATATTACGAACAGTAGCGGAGCCGCCCCATGTGACAGTGTCGCCATCATTGATGAGAGATGATACTTTTTCTACTGCTTCCTTTGCAGTAGGACAATAGAAAGCCTCGATGTTACGACGCTTGAGGGA
>CAMNHS010000072.1 GCA_946539635.1 uncultured Prevotellaceae bacterium | reverse complement strand
CTAAGGTACCACACATCATCTTTCAGCACCATTGGAACGAGAATCTCTTCCTTTGTGCTGTCAGCGAAGCCTAATGCTACAAACGCACGGGCTGTGATAACTTCTATCTTGTCACTATTATGTGCCTTCAGGGTATCTACCTGAGCACGCAGAGCCTTAACAGAACGTATGCCCTGATGCTCATTCTGCATTCGCTCTACATACATCTTAGCATTGAGCACCAGCTGTTCCTTATAATCAGCAGGAAGAGTATCCTGACTAATCATAGTACCCTCGACAAAGCCTTCGTAATTACCAGCCACCAGCTGCTCATAATATTTCTGGGCAGTAGTCATAGCACGCTCCTCCTGATTTACCTTAGAAGAACATGCAGCCACTCCTATCAGGGAGATAACAACTCCCAAAAGAACTATACTTTTACTCATTTATTTCTGACGAACAAAGACATTTATAGGAGTTCCTGTCAACTTCCAGTGATCTCTAATCTGATTCTCAAGGAAACGCTTATACTGCTCCTTTACATACTGAGGCAGGTTGGCATAGAACACGAAGGTTGGTATCTGTGTATCAGGCACCTGTGTGCAGTATTTTATCTTGATATACTTACCTTTGATACTCTGTGGAGGAGTTGCCTCGATGATAGGCAGCATCACTTCGTTCAATTTACTGGTACCAATACGCATCTTACGATTCAGATATACCTCCTTTGCTGTCTCAAGCACCTTGAAGATGCGCTGCTTGGTAAGAGCAGAAGCAAAGATAATTGGGAAATCAACGAACGGAGCCATTCTGTCCCTGATAGCAGCAGTAAAGGTATCTATCACCTTCTGGTCTTTGTTCTCGACAAGGTCCCACTTGTTGACAACAACAACCAACGACTTTTTGTTTTTCTGAATCAGCTGGAAGATATTCATATCCTGTGCCTCAATGCCTCGTGTGGCATCAATCATCAGGATGCAGACATCACTATTCTCTATGGCACGAATGCTTCGCATCACGCTATAGAACTCCAGGTTCTCGCTGACTTTGTTCTTTCTTCTGATACCAGCAGTATCGACAAGGTAGAAGTCAAAGCCAAACTTGTCATACCTTGTATATATAGAATCGCGCGTAGTGCCAGCGATATCTGTTACAATATTCCTATCCTCCCCTACGAAAGCATTTATGATGCTCGACTTTCCTACGTTTGGTCTGCCTACAACAGCAAAACGTGGAATATTCTCCTCTACATCATCCTTCTTGTCGAGAGGCAATTTCTCGATAATCATATCGAGCAAGTCTCCTGTACCAAATCCCGATACAGCAGATATGCACATTGGCTCTCCTAACCCAAGGCTGTAGAAATCAGCAGCATAGTATTGTTGTTCATTGCTATCCGTCTTGTTGGAGACAAGGATAACAGGCAGCTTTGTCTTTCGCAAGATTTGTGCCACATCGCTATCGAGATCTGTCACGCCTGTCTGCACATCGACAAGAAACAGCACAAGGTCAGCTTCTTCTGTTGCTATCCTCACCTGGTCACGAATGGCTCCCTCGAAGATATCGTCTGAGTTTACCACCCAGCCACCAGTATCTACGACAGAGAATTCCTTACCTGCCCACTCGCACTTGCCATACTGTCTGTCACGGGTTGTACCAGCAACATCGCTGACAATGGCATGACGGGTTTTTGTCAATCTGTTAAACAGCGTTGACTTACCAACATTTGGTCTTCCTACTATAGCTACAAGATTTCCCATTAAATTATTTTTTGAAAAAAGGGAGGTACCTATAGAAGATACCTCTCTTTTCTATAATAGCAAATATCTTATTTATTAAAGATTTGGATTAAGCTCGTTCCACTTGCTTATTTCTGGTATGATACCAAGTGTTACCAACTCATCGCGCATCTTCTGCAGATGCTCATAAGATGATGTCAGGGCAGCCATCTCCTCTGCTGTTCCTTCTGGAGCAGTGAAGTGTACACCAGTCTTATCGATTGTTGTAGGCATAGCCATCATAACATTCTTATAGCCACACTTGTCACAGTTTACATAGCATCCGGCAGGCAGAGTGAATGGCTCACCGCCCATAGCGCCCTCTATCATCTTCACAGCCTGGTATGCAGGGCTCTGGAAAGAAGAGCGTCCACGAAGTTTGATGATATTAGAACCACCCTGGATAGTATTGTGCTTTATCTCCTCCCAACGCTCTGGAGAGATAGTAAACTCTGAAAGTGGCTTTCCGTCAATCTTCACCTGAGAAGCGAATACAGCCATCTGCTCACCATGTCCGCCATAAGTGTGAGCACCAGTAACCTTGTCCTGCTGAACACCAAATTCCATAGCGAGTTGCTGCTGCAGACGTGTAGAATCCAATGCTGCGAGAGATGTCATCTGGTTTGGCTTCAAACCTGAGTGAATCAATGCTGTCAGAGCTGTTACGTCAGCTGGGTTGAAGATAACTACTACATGCTTTACGTCTGGGCAATATTCCTTGATGAAATCGCCAAACTGTGCTGCTATCTGGCAATTGCCTTTCAGCAGGTCCTCACGGGTCATACCCTCCTTACGAGGAGCACCACCAGAAGAGATGATATACTTAGCGCCAGTGAATGCCTCCTTTGGATCTACTGTCCAAGAGATGTTAGCACCAGGGAAAGCACAATGTGCCATCTCGTCTGCTACACCATGTACACCTGGCTCATAGATATCATACAAACAAATGTTTGGAGTTAAACCGAGCATCAAAGCTGACTGAACCATGTTAGAACCGATCATTCCGCCAGCACCTACAATCAAAAGTTTTTCGTTGGTTAAAAATTGCATAATTACAGTATATATATTTTTTAAGTTCTTTATCCCCATTCTGGGGAAGATATTACTTCAACATTTCGCTACGAGCCTTCTCAATCTGAGGCTTCATCCTAGCAAGCTGCTCCTTGAGCTGATCTACGCTGATGGCATTCAGCTCATTCAGTGGAGCAAGGATATCAACCAATCCCTTGATGTTTGCATCATAAGTAGCGAGGTCGTCAAGAGCCAGCTTCAGAACTGCAATGTGATAAGTCATATCAGATGCTGTCTGGTCGTCGAAAGCCTGCAGGAACTTCTCCTGATTCTGAGACAGAATATAGAATGTCTCGATAAGGCCGGCAGCACTTGTCTCCCAGAAGAAGTTGATTCTTCCAGCCTCTTTCTCAGCAAGGTAGAAAGCCTTTGCGTCAGACATATCGCCATTAGCTGCCTCCTGAAGAGCATTATCATTAACGTCTGTTGCTATCTTTGTTATTGTTGCTGTATAAGCGTCTGTATCCATCTTGTAGAGAGAAGCAATCTTCTTGTCAACTACCAACATACCCATAGCACGATATTTCTGTGAGAGCAGTGACATATCATCTGCGATAGAAGCAGGAAGCAGATAGTTTGGCTTTACCTTCATCTCATCCTCTGAAAGCTGAATCTTACCATTAGCGAAGATACCATCAACAGGACCGAGCTTGTGCCACTGGTCGATGATAGAATCGAGCTCTACCATAATCTTCTCTTCAATCTGTGACTGCTCGAAAGATACTGAGTCACTATTTCCTTGATTTGCTGCTGTCTTATTACCACAAGAAGCAAAAACCATAGCTGCAACAGCAGCAACTAATAAAGAAAACTTTTTCATAATTCTAAATTTGTTAAAGTTAATATTGTTATTTATTTATTCTTTTCTCATCCATTGTCCAGGAATATCAAGCAGCAGGCATGCTATGACGATGCAACACATCAGGAACATCACTTCCATATTGAATGTCAAAGTGGTGAATTCCACATCCCCGAGCCGTTTCTTACTTGAGTAGAATGGTGCATTGCCATTGATGCTGCGAGGTGTGAGGAATACGAATCCTGCACGTGGAACGATGTGTCCGTCAACTACTTCGCACAGTTCCTTTGCCCCATATCCTGCCAACTGTTTCTCAAGCTGGATATTTACATTGTCTCTCTTCAACTGCTGCAGTTTCTCTCTGCCATATCTGTTCACCCTCTCCTGCAGCACACGGTCTGCTGCCAAAGTAGCCTTGTTGCCACGCTCCCGAAGTACCTGCTCCGCGCTGTCAAGATATTCCCTGACAGACATATAGTCATAATTGCCTTTGTAACGTCCAAGGTTACATATCTGTCCGATAAACGGCATCTCGTTCTTCAGCAGCTTCAGGGCTTTGTCTTTTTCTTCCTGAGTAGAGTATTTCGCATTCCTGCGCTCTACGGCACTCTGCAACTGATAGAGGAAACCAAGTCTGTAGTACTGCTCTTCATACTTCTCCTTATCGTAAGGGAAGATATCCTCTTCGTAGTCGTTATCAACATAGCTGGTAACAGCCAATGCCTCATACGACCACCTTGAAGGTATTATATTACCTATCAACGGAACATTTCCTGTTGTGCTGTTAGGAGTCAAATCAGTAAAGCTTACCACCAATCCGCAGAGCAATATCTGTGGTATCAGGAGTACAGGAATACTTATGTATATAGACACTACCGACGACAGGCTCTGCGACAGCACCAATCCTGTCAGATTCGCCAGTATCGCCGTGACGGCAAGGACAAACCACCAAAGGAAGAACTGTCCGCTGATGCCCATTATGAAGTTGCCTACCACCACAAACAGGAAGGTCTGCAGTATGGAGACAAATGCCATCAGCACTATCTTTGACCATATATAGCTGCCATAGGACAACTGTAGGAATTTCTCCCTCTTCAGCAGCGCCCTGTCCTTGATAATCTCCTCGGCAGATGCCGACATACCCACGAAGGTTGCCACTATCACTGCCATAAAGATAAATGATACAAGGTTCTTGTTCTGCATGATGCTATACTCCTCTCCAGCAGGAGAATAGTGTGTCAGCAAGGCACAGACGCCAGCCAGCAATGGTGCCTCAAGCAATGCGATAGCAAGGAACTGCTTGTTACTCAGCTTTGTCTGCGCATTACGTTTCATGAACAGCATAAACTGCGTAATGGCATTCGGCTTCTTCTGTTCTGTTACAGGCAATGCCCTCTCTTTCAGTTCTTTAAATTCCTGACGCTTCTCGAGATACATGTTATGCCATGCCTCAGGACTCACCTTGCGCTCGTCAGAAAGCTGCCCCTTGCTGTTCATGGCACGCTCCTCGATAATGTTCAGCATTATCTCCGGATTCACATTGCCGCAGGTTGGACAAGCACTTGTGTCGGCATCGGCATAGTTGGCTGCCGTCTTGAAGTAGGTGATTGCCTCGATAGGATTACCGTCAAAGATAGGATATCCGCCTCTGTCGAGCATCCACAATCTGTCGAAGAGTTTATACACATCGCTTGATGGCTGGTGGATATTTGTTATCACAAGGCGACCATGATATGTCTGCTCCTTCAATAGCAATATCACCATTTCCGTATCAGCCGATGACAGGCCTGATGTCGGTTCGTCGAGGAAGAGGACTTCCGGTTCCCTTATCAGCTCTAAGGCGATGTTCAGACGCTTTCTCTGTCCTCCTGAGATGAATTTGTTTATCGGAGAACCCACCTTTAGGTCTTTTGCCTGCTCCAGCCCCAAGTCGCGGAGCATCTTCATCACCCTCGCGTTTATCTCCTCTTCCGTCATACCCTCGAAACACAGTTTCGCAGTATAGTAAAGATTCTGATACACCGTCAGTTCCTCGATAAGCAGGTCATCCTGTGGCACGAAACCAATCAGCGCCTTTGTCTCTGGGTCATCAATGCTGTGGCCGTTTATTGTTATCTGGCCAGATGTAGGCTTGATGTTGCCGTTGAGGATAGACACCAAGGTCGTCTTTCCTGAGCCGGAGCCACCCATGATGGCTATCAGTTCGCCATTATGCAGGTCAAACGAGAAGTTGTGAATACCGTTATTACTGTTCGGATAGGTGAAATTGATGTCTCTTCCAGAGAATACTATCTCATTCTTCTTCTTGCGGCTGCGATATTGCTCCATAATAGTGGAGTAATACAATGGCTTTCCCTTGTGGTTACGCAGTATTCCGGAACTGTCCCACACCTGGAACATACCTTTTACTATTGGTACGCCATTATACTCTGCCGCATCCTCGCCATCGTAGGAGAAGACAACAAGGTTCATCTTCTCAAGCCACATCGTTTTGACAGGAGCACTAAAGCCGTCAAACTTTGTCAGCTTGACATGTCTTGATTCTTGTCCCAGCACGAAGTGGGAAAACAGCTTGCACAGATTCTCCGGCACACCCATTCCTTTTGCTGCTGCAACAAACAAGGGGTCATCCGGCTTAAACTGGTCAGGAGTCTTGACGCAGCAGAATTCCATCAGGCGCAACAAGCCCAAGGCACGTTCCTCAAGGGTAATCTCGCTCTTCAGGCTTTTGCAGATGTTATCCACCACATCCTGCGTATCCATATCCGGCATCTCAGCATAGAGATGGCGTAGTTCCAGATAAAGATTTATATACTCCTCATGGTTACGAATACCAAAATGCCTGCTGAGGTAAGCCCTCAACATGTCCGACGAAAAGTCCTCATCTATATCCGTCTTGGAGCAGAAGAGCGCAAAAAGATTCGTCAAAGCCGATATGATAGTATCTGTAACCACGCGAGCACAAAGGTACTAAAAAAAGTGGAGAGTAGGCGTTGGAGATAAAACAGAACACCTATTTTTAATATTTTTTAACCAATCCAAGGGTAAGAGGTGAGAGGCAAGAGGTAAGAGGTAAGAGGTGAGTATAGTGAAACATGCGAAACTTTTAATATACCTCATATCACCAAATCTTTACATTATTTATTAAACATTTTTATAAATAGTAATT
>CAMNHS010000071.1 GCA_946539635.1 uncultured Prevotellaceae bacterium | reverse complement strand
TGGTACTGCAATACTATGCGGGAGAGTAGGAGACTGCCCACTTTATCTTAAGAAAGCCCTCTTGTCAACAACGACGAGAGGGCTTCTTTTTTGTTTGTTTATTGTTAAGTATTACCTGAGTCCTATAGGGCCGATGAGTCTGATAGGACGAATGGGGCATTTGTGCACTCCCCTACTCTTTCTGGTAATCTACAAAAGAATATTTGAAGGAATGTTTTTCGTCTGTATTATAGTCTTCGCGTGCTATTTCTTTCCAATCATCAAATGGTGGAAAGAAAGCATCAGCCTCTTTTGCTATATCATGAATTATCGTGAGACACAGGCGGTCAGCCAGCGGCATAGCCTGTTCATATACCGATGCACCGCCAATAATGAATATCTCATTATCAGGTCCTTCGCCTTCTGCTGCTGAAGATTGAACCTTTGCTATTGCCTCATCAAGCGAACCATATACCTCACACCCAGGGATAGAACTTACCGAACGCGATATAACGACGTTTCTGCGGTTTGGTAAAGCCCCTTTTGGAAGAGAGTCATACGTCTTGCGTCCCATGATAATAGTATGTCCTGTCGTCAGAGCTTTGAAACGCTTCAGGTCATTGGGAAGCCAGTAGAGCAACTTATTCTTATTTCCGATAGCCCTATTTTCGGATACAGCAGCAATAATAGATATCATACAGAAACAGCAGCTTTAATATGTGGCCATGGGTCGTAATCAGTAAGTTCGAAGTCCTCATACTTAAATGAGAACAAATCCTTCACATCAGGATTTATCTTCATCTTTGGCAATGGACGAGGTGTGCGAGTCAGCTGTAGCTGAGCCTGCTCAAGGTGATTCAGGTAGAGATGAGTATCACCCGTAGTATGCACAAAATCTCCACACTCCAATCCTGTTACCTGTGCCATCATCTGCAGCAGCAAGGCATAAGAAGCAATATTAAAAGGTACCCCAAGGAAGGTGTCAGCACTACGCTGGTACAGCTGCAAGGAAAGTTTTCCGTCAGCTACATAAAACTGGAACAGGCAATGACAAGGAGGGAGAGCCATCTTTCCTATTTCTGCAGGATTCCAAGCAGATACAAGCATTCTTCTTGAATCAGGGCTATTCTTTATAAGATCTATCACCTGCTGAATTTGGTCTATTGTCCCACCATTATAGTCAGGCCAAGAACGCCACTGATGTCCATAGACAGGTCCGAGGTCACCATTTTCATCAGCCCACTCGTCCCATATAGACACCCCATGATCCTTGAGATATTTCACGTTTGTATCACCATTCAGGAACCATAGGAGTTCATATATTATAGACTTGAGGTGTAACTTCTTTGTTGTCAGAAGCGGAAAACCGTCAGACATCTTAAAACGCATCTGGTGTCCGAAGATACTCTTTGTACCAGTACCAGTGCGGTCTGTCTTCACCACACCCTCAGTAGTTATGCGCTGTAGCAAATCAAGGTATTGTTGCATGTTTTATTATTGTTGTAATTGTTTTATTTCTGTTGCGTTATATCTTATTTTCAGAGCCCCTACCCTTCGCAGTTCCTCCTTTACATCAGCAATGACACCCATAGGAGTGTGTTTGTCTGCACGGATATTGACGATGAAATACTCTCTGTCCTCTTCACTGATTTGGTTTCGTAATTTAGAGATAACACTTCCGACGCTCTCTACGGGGACAATATTATTACCTATCTGTATGTGGCTCTGTCCCTGACTATCGTTACCAATGTATAGATTCGTAATATAACGTCTGTGCTGCGGTTTTGTCAGTTCCGTACCCTGTGGCACATCAATCTTCATCTGTGGTGTTTCACTTCTCATATGCGTTACAATCATAAAGAAGAACAGCACAGTAAAGATGAGGTCAGGCATAGAAGCCATATTCAACTTCGGCACGCTATGATGTCTCTTTCTGTTTATCTTCATTGGTCAACGATAATTTCCTTTATACGCTGCTTATATCCATCCAGTTCCTTGTAGGATTGCACTATCTGATTCTGCAGTTTGAAATACGAATCATAATCAGCACTCCTGTCCACCTGCAGTTCTATGATATGCGACTCTCCCACCCTCACGACAAACTGCTTTATTGTTTTTCTGATGGACGGACTTATCTCAGCCTCCTCGTCATCGATGGTCAGTTTTCCATCCTTCATCAGATGCAGCGTCAACACATTATCTTTCTTCACATCCTGCATCGTCTCCTGTTTGTCAGGCTCTGGAGGCGGCATCATGCGTCCCAATCCCTTATCACTGTCCATAGACGTCGTGAGAAGGAAGAATATCAGCAGCATGAATGATATATCAGCTGTTGATGTAGTATTCAGTTCAGGTATGCTATGCCTCTTTTCGCGCTTGACCATTTGCTATATAGCAATGCCCCAGTTGCTACGAGGAGCATTATGAGTGCTGTTATAAGACACATATTTACAAATCCCCCGATAAGCAGTGCAGGCAGGGCGATAGCTATCATCAGAGCCACTACTCCCCACCCTATGAAGTTTACAGGGATGCCATTCTCCTTATTCTTGCGTTTGTTCACCCTCAGGGAATGCCACACAGAACCTATCACCAGCAGAAATGCTGCCAGCAGAGTCAGCAGAGAAATTACTATAAAAATATCGGCAAAGATTATATCCATTGATACTCCCTTTCCTTATTTCCTGCCACAGCTTTTAATGATGTCCATCAGTGTTATGGCGCTTTCCTCCATCTGTGCTGTGAGGTGGTCTATCTTCGACAATACATAGTTATAGAACAGCTGCAGTATCAGTGCCACGATAATACCGAATATCGTTGTTATCAGCGCCACCTTCATACCCGATGCCACGATTGTCGGGCCTATGTCGCCAGCAATCTCTATCTGGTCGAATGCCATCACCATACCAATCACGGTTCCGAGGAATCCCAATGATGGTGCCATAGCGATGAACAACGTAATCCATGAGCATCCCTTTTCCATTTTTCCCACCTGTACGGAAGCATAGGAACTAACGCTCCGCTCAACCTCCTCCATCGAAGAGTCAATGCGCAGCAGTCCCTGATAGCAGATGCTTGCAATCGGTCCGCGAGTGTTGCGACACAAGTCCTTTGCAGCCTCTACACCCTCAGTCTTCAGTTTCTCTTCCAGACGCGCCATAAACTTCTTTGCGTCAATCTCCGACAAAGTGAGATATATTATGCGTTCGATGCAGAATGCCAGTCCTATGATGAGACACAGCGCCACAAGTGACATAAACCACACGCCGCCATCAGTAAATTTCTTCTTCAGCTGCGTATAAGCCCCACCATCAGCTACTGCTGTGCTGTCATCCATCTCCGCTGCCGCTTCGTCAAGCAACAATGACGTAGTATCTATAGCAGAGGTATCCAACGCTGCTGCCGCTGTTGCCTCGGTTTGTGCTTTCTGAACCGTTGCATCCTGTGCCATCACAGGGGTAACGCTCATCAGTAAGAACGAAACAACAAAAAATACTATCTTCTGTTTTGTCATATTTTATTCTTCAGTTAATATTATGCCACCAAGTCCCTGCATGGTAACCTTCACATTACCCTTTGTATCCACCTTGGCAGTCTTCTTTATAGGATTGAGGAACTCCTGTCCCTTCTTCAGTGGTTCGTCAGTATAATATGTCACAGTCTTTCCAGCCATCATAGGTACATTCAGGGTCAGTGTGCGAGGCTGTCCCTCGCCGTTCAGGCCTGTTACATACCATTTGCCCTCTGTGCTCTTGCGTGCCAGCACAGCATACTTTGTAGGATATCCGTCAACAAACCTTGTCTCCTCCCATGTGGTAGGAATCTTCTTGAGGAAATCCAGCTCAAACTGCTGCAAAGTCTTCAGGTTGCTTGGCTGCACGTCGATACACTGTATAGTAGTCTGGTTCATGATACCGGCAGCCATTTCGAAGATGTCAGAAGTATAGCGTCTGTGGCGCTTTCCTGGCTGGTCCTCTTTGTTCAGCCATCTGTTCATCATTGTGCCGCCCCAGTCCATGCTACCTACCACATTTCTTGAGAAAGGATGCATTGTCAGTTCAAATCCCTCCTTCTTAGCGTGATATTCGCTGAAATATACATTCTCCGATGCCAGCACAGCCTCCGATGCCACATAGTTAGGATACATCTTCTCCCATCCTCGTGGCAATGTGCATCCGTGGAAAATCACCTGTATTCCGTGTCTGTTGGCATCACTCAGTATGTCCTCATACTGCTGCATTGTCTGCTGCTTGTCTCCGCCAAAGAAGTCCACCTTGATGCCCTTCACCCCTATGCTCTCCATCCACGCCATTTCTCTTTCGCGAGCGATAGCGGTGCTCATGCCGTTACGAGGTCCCTGTGGAGCATCGTTAGCATAGCCGTTACTATTATACCACAGCATCAGGTTCACACCCTTGCTCTGTGCATACTTGCTCAGCTCTGCCATACGCTCTCTGCCAATCTGCACATCCCACAGAGCATCTACCAGGCAATACTCAAAGCCCATCTCCGAAGCAGTATCGATAAACTTCACCTGGTCATCAAAGTTAGCGCTGTTGTCCTGCCATATCAGCCAGCTCCATACATAGCGTCCCGGCTTCATGTCTGGATGCGCCTTATACTGTTCCTCTACAACGTCGAAAGGAATTGTTGTCTCCACGATAGGCTTCAGTGTAGAGCCCATAGTTATTGTTCTCCAAGGAGTCTCTCCTGGCAGGCTGAAAGCAGGTGTAGTGCTTCCGATGCCATGATTCTCGCTCTTGTCAGGGAAAGCAATAGTGAAGCCATCCTCCTTGTCATAATCGCTCAGGTGGCAGCCGCAATAGTTGCTTCCAACACCAGTTTCGCTCACCAGTACCCAGCCGTCTTCTCCTACGCGGAACAGACAAGGGAAGGTATAGCCCTTACCAAATCTTGACTTCTCTGTCAGAGCAACATCAGGTCTGTACTCCTCCTCATAGCTTGGCTTTGTACCCATCCATCCTGTGTGGTTGCCGTCTATCTGTGGGCAGATGAAAGTAGTCGTCTTCGCTGGGAAGTTGAATGAAGACTCCTCCTTCAGTATTGTTACCCTGCGAGGTTCGTCCTTGCCGCCGTCATTAGAGCCGTCAAAGTGATACCTGTAAGCGATGTCGTTATTACCAACGCACATCTCCAGCACCATATCCCTCCTTGCCTTCGGAGCCTTGAAGGTCATTGTCACGGTATTCATATTTACGTTTATGACAGAAGCCTTTGAGCCACGCATAGTATATTGTCCTTCTCTCTTGCCCTCCTTTGTGCTGACCAGTTTCAGGTGCTCGGTATAGTCACCCATATCCGTCTTCAGTCCAAGAGCAGACTTTGTCAGCATTTCCTTGCCGTCATAGGTAGCTTGGTAAGTCAACTCACCCTCATTGTCGAGGTCAATAGTAACAACCAGTTTTCCGTCTGGTGATGTCACCTTCTGTGTTTCAGCATTTGCCATCAAGGCCATGCATGTAGCAGCGATTAAAAAGAAGAACTTTTTCATAGAAATAATAATATTTTTTAGTTTGTTATATTTCAATGCACAATGCTCGCGCAAGCCAAAGCGCAATCAAGTTTGTCTGAATTGCTGAGGTGCAGCCGAGTATCGCAAGTTGGTTAAATCCCTGTCAAGAGATTGTATCTTAAACGCATAGTTTCAGATGCTCCGAGACTTAGTCTCATACCAATCTGCAAAATTACTATTTTGGAACGAGAAAACCAAATAAAAAAACATTTTTTTTGTTTTATTTCAATGACGAAGTACCATTCTTACCTCTTACATCAAATGTCAGTCCTATGTCAACTGTTGGCAGTGAAGGTATGAAAAGAATGGGATGTGTGTTATAGGTTATTGAAGTTTAGAGGCAGTTTATAGGGGGCTATACATAAATAAAGCCCTCGCCGGGCCATCACGGCCAAACGAGGGATGTTTAACTAAATTTTAAATCTATTATGAACCCTAACGCACTACGATTCTTCTAATAATATTTTTCTTGATATAACTGGATGGAAGTGACTCCATTCTCTTTCGAGAAACTGATTTTTCCTTCACGGGCAAGCCAACCAATACCTGCGACAACCTCTATCAGGTCAAGTCCTGTTATTGCCTGCAACTCCTCAAGGTTAAGTTTTCCTTTACTCTCTAAAGTACGCCAGACGATACCGGCGAGCTCTCCAATTTGTGATGCTTCAAATGCCATAGTTAAGATAATTTTTAGGTTGTATTAATGTTAGTTTATGTTTAGTTAAAGCAATTAGTTTTTCTGTACAAAGGTACAAATATATGTTGAAAAAAGACAAATACCACAGTTTTGGTCATTTTTTTTACAAAAAAAGACATTTTTCTTTGGTTATTTGTTCTCTTTTTTGTACTTTCGCCGGGAAATAGTCTTTTTTATGACCGAACAAGAACGCATACAATATCTCAGGGAGCAATTACATGAGCATAATCGCAGGTATTACGTAGAGAATTCTCCTATCATCTCCGACCAGGAGTTTGACCTCATGATGCATGAATTGCAGGACCTTGAGGCCAGGCATCCGGAGTTGTACGACCCCAACTCCCCCACTATGCGTGTGGGTAGCGACATCACAAAGGAGTTTAAGCAAGTAAGACACCGCTATCCCATGCTGTCGCTGGCTAATACTTATAACGAGCAGGATGTGGAGGAATGGTATAACCAGGTGAAGAAGGGTCTTGAGGGAGAGGATTTTGAGGTTTGTTGCGAAATGAAATATGACGGTCTGTCAATATCCCTCACCTACGAAGACGGACGTCTGGTACAGGCTGTTACGAGAGGTGATGGCGTGCAGGGTGACGATGTTACCACGAATGTGAGGACAATACGTTCTATACCCCTCATACTGCAACCAGGATTGGGATATCCTCGCAATTTCGAAATAAGAGGTGAGATACTGATGCC
>CAMNHS010000070.1 GCA_946539635.1 uncultured Prevotellaceae bacterium | reverse complement strand
GGATAAGGGGAATAGGGCTGTGATTTTAGGAGGTGGCAAGGATAAAAAGAAATCCCCTGCAGAAATAACTTTCCACAGGGGATACTGCCTTCAACAGAAGGATAGATTATTACAGGCTGATTGCCTCGTTAGGACATACATCAGCGCATGTGCCGCACTCTGTGCAAGCATCAGGATCGATAGAATAGATATCACCTGCTGAGATAGCGCCAGATGGGCACTCGTCAATACATGTACCACATGCGATACAATCGTTGCTAATTACGTAAGCCATAGTTCTTAATGTTTTTGTAAGTTTGTAAATTATATATCTAACACTAAATATCTGTTCATCAGAGTTTCTGTGTGCAAAGGTAATATTTTTTTCAATACGCACCTAATTTTAGGTATATTTTTTTCAAAAAAATTCAAAAAACTACCTTTTTCATTGTATTCCGCCCCCTATCATAACAATTTTTGGGTATTACATCCGTTAATTTTAAGTATGAAACGACTTCAACTATACATAGTAAATGTGCTTCTCCTTATGCTCTTCAGCATTTGCACATATGGTCAGACGATGGAACGCAACGTACAGAACCGTCCATATACTGACTTGCGCCCAATGCATTTCGGCATTGTTGTGGGTATGAATTTTCAGGACATGAAGTTCCAGAATGTGGGTCCTCAGACACTTACCCTTAAGGATGGCAGCCAGATGGCATCAAATGTTGTCTGCGACCAAAGCAACTGGGACCCTGGCTTCAATGTGGGTGTATTGATGGAAACACGCATAAATGAATATTTCGCATTCAGGCTTGCTCCGCAGTTGTATTTTGGCACGCGAAATCTTACTTTTCACAATTTAACGCTTAGCCAAGCAGAAGGAAGGGATGTAGAGGAAAAGCAATCTATGAAGACAGTATATGTAGGGGCGAATCTGGATATTATCTTTGCTTCCAAGCGCTTTAATAACCACCGTCCGTATATGATGGCGGGTATTGCACCAATGATAAACCTGTCAAGCAAGTCAAACGATTATATACAGATGAAGAAGTCTGACATCTTTGCAGAAATCGGCATAGGATGTGACTTCTACCTACCTTTCTTCAAACTACGCCCAGAGTTGAAATTCATGATGGGGCTTACCAACTGTTTCAACTCTAAGCATATAGAGGATATGAACAATGCCGACCAGATGCCGTATGCAGCTTCTGTCCGCAATGCTAAAAGCAAAATGTTTGTCTTGTCTTTCTACTTTGAATAGCCGCAGAGCAAGGCGCGACTACCCACCCTACTTCACCAATACAACAAGGTACTTGCTTGCTCCCCAGAACTTCTGTGGGTCGGTAATGCGAAGTACATACTGTTGTTGGGCATCAAGCTTTAGAGTATATGAACCAGCTGGATGAGAGGTAAGTAGCTCTGCCTTCTTTGAGTAGAGTTTTATCTCCTTGTCAACACGTATATCAATCTTTGTAAAGTAGTTCTTATTGAAATTGCCTTGCAGCACCTTACCCTTTTGTAATACGTTCTGCTCCTGAAGTTCCTTCTTGGTGCCGAAAACGTAGTATGCAGTATTGAGCTGTTTGTCCTGCTGGTCTATCACCTGTGCCTTTTGCTCTGTTTCCACCTTCAAATCTGAAACATTGGCATTAAGGTCAGCAACAGTCTGGTCGAGTTCTGCAATATGTATGTCTTTACGCTCTAATTCTGTACGGAGTTGTTCCAATTCGGTATTCTTCTCCTCCAGCTGCTTCATAAAGTTTGTAATAGTCTTCTGCAACTCTTCGGAACGCAAAGTTCCCTCACGCAGTTTCTTCTGGAGATTTTCTATCAGTTCCCTATTATGCTGCATGCGCTGCTGAATGTTGCGGATACTCTCACGAATCTGATCTGCCTTGTTAGTATTTTCGCCATCACGAATGACTGAAACATTGTTCTCTGCCACCTCAATCAGACGGAAACCTTCTTGTATCTCGTTAAAGACACCAACAAAGTCATTTAGTTCATTATCCTTCTGGTCAATAATACGCTGAAGGGAATCTACCGTTGTGTCACGAACTGCCTCTGTCTTCTTGTCACCACCACATGAGGCAACAACCAATGTTACTAACACTAAAATAGCGAGAGACAATGTGTATAAAGTATTTTTCTTCATGATTCTTCTCCTTATTATATTATATAGTTGCGCGTGCAAAAGTACAAAGTTTTATTTAATTCTCCAAATTTTTGGATAAAAAAGTCACTTTAACATAAATCCTGACAGAATTCTTCCGCATTTTACATCCCCACTTTGCTCTCTTCGGGCGGAAAAGTAGTCAACATTAGTGAATGTATCAATATCGGACACTATTATATTCTGGTCTTTTACACCCATTGACGTAAGTTGAAACTTATTCAGGGCTTTAAGATCTATGTGCGGTTTCTTCTTCATGATGACATAATCAGTCATCTCAAATCCTGCCTCAACAAAAGCATCTACGACCTCCTGCCCCACCTCAAAAGAATCCTGAGAGATGCCTGGACCTATAGCAGCAGTACAATCGGAAGGATTGGTATCATAGACTTTCTGCATTTCTTGAAGGGTCTTAGTGACAATCCGCAGACGGGTACCTTTCCATCCTGCATGAATAGCAGCTGCAGCATGATGAACAGGGTCATACACTATGACAGGTATGCAATCAGCAGTACTAATTCCCATGATGATGTTCTTCGTATTGCTAATCAACGCATCCACACCTTCCAATGCAGCTTTACGTTCAGTCAATGAAAGCTGGAAGAACTCCGATGAAACCGAATAGATTTTATCAGTATGCGTTTGATGAGGATATACT
This sequence comes from uncultured Prevotellaceae bacterium, assembly GCA_946539635.1. GTDB lineage: Bacteria > Bacteroidota > Bacteroidia > Bacteroidales > Bacteroidaceae > Prevotella. Next base: position 4,189 of record CAMNHS010000070.1, on the reverse strand, counting down.
ACCCCTGGGATCTTCCTACCTATCGTTCTGTCAGTAGTAAAAGCCTCAACCTTCTCGCCAAGATTATACGTCAACATACTCATAATCCTCCAATTCTTCTATATCTTCAATATCATCCAACTCCTGCAGGTCTTCTATATCCTCTATCGAAACGAGCTCTTCCATTTCGTCAAGTTCCTTTTGCTGCTTATCACGATGAACCATTATTTCCTCGGAGATAACACCTTGTATCTTATTCGATTCTGAATTAAGCTCACGCCATAGGATATCCTTCAGTTCATCAATGCCAAACCCTGTTACAGCAGAGATAAAGACAATAGTACAGAGGTCTGTCAATTCTTCTTTCAGCATTGATATCAATTCTTCATCGAGCAAATCGCATTTCGTTATTGCCAAAACACGCTTTTTCTGCAACATACCAGGATTGAACTGCTTCAACTCATTAACCAGCATCTCGTACTCCTTTTTGATATCGTCAGTATCTCCTGGCACCATAAAGAGTAACAAAGAATTGCGTTCTATATGCCTCAAGAAGCGCAGACCAAGACCTTTTCCTTCCGCGGCACCTTCTATTATTCCTGGGATATCTGCCATAACAAAGGACTTATTCTCCTTATATGCAACGATACCCAGCGATGGCTCTAATGTCGTAAACGGATAATTGGCAATCTTTGGCCTTGCAGAGGAAAGTGCGCTTAACAATGTTGACTTTCCAGCATTTGGCAATCCTACCAATCCCACATCAGCAAGGAGTTTCAATTCCATTATTATTGTCATCTCCTGCATCGGCTCACCAGGTTGTGCAAAGCGTGGTGTCTGACGTGTTGCAGAGCGGAACTGATAATTTCCAAGGCCACCTTTACCACCTTTAAGCAGGACAATTTCCTGACCATCATATGTAACATCACATACGAACTTGCCATCCTCCGCATTATATACGACAGTTCCACAAGGCACGTCTATATATATATCTTTTCCGTCTGTTCCATGACATTTGTCGCGGCCGCCATTGCCACCATTTTCTGCAAAGATATGCCGTTGGTAACGTAGGTGCAGCAATGTCCAGTAGTTATGATTACCACGCAAGATGATAGAGCCGCCTTTGCCACCATCTCCGCCATCAGGACCTCCATTTGGATTGTACTTCACATGCCTTAGATGCATAGAACCCTTGCCGCCCTTACCAGAACGACATTGTATCTTTACATAATCTACAAAATTTGACTCCATATATATAACTCTAAACTATCGGTGAGACAGATGACGCGAGGCATCTATGCGCAGAAAAATAAATAATAATATCGTAAATCCCCACAGGGAAGATCCTCCATAGGAGAAGAAAGGCAGCGGAATGCCTATAACAGGAGTAATGCCCAGCACCATCCCCACGTTGATGAACAAATGGAAGAGAAAGATGCTTGCGACGGAATATCCATACACCCTGCCGAAGACGAATGGCTGGCGGTCAGCAAGGTACATCAGTCGCAGTGCCAATATCAAGAACAGCACAAGGACGACAACAGCCCCAAGGAAGCCCTCTTCCTCGCCAACAGTACAGAAGATAAAATCGGTATCTTGCTCTGGGACAAAATGCAACTTCGTCTGCGTTCCGTTCAGGAATCCCTTACCCGTCAGTCCTCCAGAACCTATTGCAATAACACTCTGATGGACATTATATCCGGCACCAGTAACATCCTTATCAATACCAAGAAGAACATTTATTCTGGCACGCTGATGCGGCTCCATAACATGATTAAGAATAAACGAAGCCGATGCAGAGAACAACATCGAACCTGCGCCAAACAATGCTATCAGCAGATATGAGCGGGTACGGTCGTTCAACCACATCCATATCAGATTACCTAATATAACGAGTGTCACAAGAACTTGTGCCCATACTATATTAAATGGAATAACGAGACTTGAAAATAGCACCAGCACGATTGTACTACCCAAGGAAAAAAACACCATCTTCATGGGAGTATTCAGTATTACAGCATTTGTGATAGTGCTCTTTATTGAATTTGAATATCTGTTACGCACATAATACGTTGATGACAGGGCATATGTACTATAGGTTCGGGTTCGAGATTTGCTATACACCTGAAGCAAGGCGGCAAGGAACAACTGAATCAGCAACATCACAACGACACTACCCACGTTAGAGGGGGTGCCAAACAATGGAGTTTCGCCATAGCGTATTCCGACCACGAAATATACCACCATAGCAAATGCCGTAAAGAGGACACTACCACTCATTCCTTCGCGATAGAACATAAGGAAGAATGCCGTAAATACCAATGCGGAACCAGTCTCTCGCTGCAAAATTATCAGCAACATCGGAAGCGTCACAACCGCTACGGCTTTTATCATATCATGGTAATTATCCAAGGAAAAGCGATAGCTGGACATCACTTTAGATATTGCCAGTGCCGTTGCAAACTTTGCGAATTCTGCCGGCTGTATGCGAAGAGAACCGAGTGCTATCCATGAACGCGAGCCTTTTATCTCATGCGGATTGAATATAGTCAAGAATAGCAAGACAATCATTACGCAGTATATCGGCAAAGCATAAGCGTCGTACAAACGGTGATCCAGCAACAGCAAAACCAATGCGAGGACCAGCGACGTGCCTATCCACACCAGCTGCATACCAGAACGCGAATCAAAAGACAATATTTCTGTTTCGCCAAAAACATAAGATGCCCCACAGACACTGAACCAACCGAATATTAACAACAACACATAAATCGAGAATGTCCACCAATCAAGATGATGGAATACCGAGTTATCGCGCGCTTTTAATGGCTGTCCTGAAAGAAGAAACATCTAACTATATTAAAATTCTGTGCAAAACTACTAAAAAATCACGAAAAAAACAAAACTTTTACTCATACTCTATTTACTTTTTATTTTTTTTACTAACTTTGTGTGCGAAATGCAAAAATAAAACTCTTTATTAACATTGATAAAAATGAAACCACGCATTACCATTGAGGACAAGACCTTTGAGATGACGATTCCCCAGGAGAGAATCCTCGAGGCTGTTGACAAATGCGCCCGAGAGATAAATACCGACTACTCCGGCAAGAATCCGCTTTTTGTCATTGTCCTTGGAGGAGCCTTCATCTTTGGTGCGGACTTGGTAAGAAGGATTAAAACCCCATGCCAGGTATCGTTTGTCAAAATCACCAGTTATGACGGGCTATCAACAACCAACGTAATTAAAGAGCACCTCCCCGTCAGCGAGGACGTCAAGGGGCGCCACGTCATAATTGTCGAGGACATCGTTGAGACGGGTCAGAGCATGGACTATCTCAAGAAACGCCTTGAGCCATTCGAGCCCGCCAGCGTCGAGATTTGCGCCCTGTCCTTCAAGCCAGAGAAATGCAAGTTCCCCGACCTGAAGGTAAAATACGTGGGTATGCAGCTGCCCGAGGCTTTCATCGTAGGCTATGGGCTTGACTACAACTTATCGGGCAGGAATTTGAAAGATATATATTCTTTAGTTGAATAACAGCATATGAAGAACATTGTTATTTTCGGTGCCCCAGGTTCAGGCAAGGGCACACAAAGCGATAAGATTATCGCAGAATTTGGAGTAGCGCATATATCCACGGGCGATGTACTGCGCAGTGAGATTAAGGCAAACACAGATTTAGGAAACATTGCTTCAAAGTACATTCAAGACGGCAAGCTCGTTCCCGACGACCTGATTATCAACATGCTTGCCAAGACACTGGACAAACTCATCAGGGATGCCAACATCTGTGGCGGACACAACCTGCCCGGAGTCATCTTTGACGGTTTCCCACGTACAATTGCACAGGCTCAGGCCCTTGACGAGATGCTGGCAGAACGTGGTGAGAAGGTAAACTACGTAATAGGTCTTGAGGTAGATGATGAGGAACTTATCAAGCGCATCGTTGAGCGCGGCAAGACCAGCGGCAGGAGCGACGACAACGCCGAGACAGCGAAGAAAAGGCTTGAGACATATTATGCCCAGACATTGCCTCTGAAAGAATTCTATGTCGAACAAGGCAAATACGTCAAGATACAAGGCGTCGGCAGCATTGACGATATATATTCCGAGATACGCAATGCTTTGAAGTAAAGGTTAGCGGTTAAAGCCAATGACGCAGGATGCTTAATTGCATTCTGCGCCATTTGGTTTCAGGTTTCTGCTCAG
>CAMNHS010000069.1 GCA_946539635.1 uncultured Prevotellaceae bacterium | reverse complement strand
GCAGCCCAGATGAAGGGACCTATGCCTTTTGCATCGTTGTCGCGGATGGGCTCTGACATGTAGTATTCGAAGGAGCCGTCGCGTTTAGGATTACTCTCAGGTCCCAAGCCGCTGACAGAGCAGCATTTCGTAAGGCTGATGGTAGGGATGCCGGAAGAAGGTGTAGGGGGGTCGATTCTGATGAAGTTTTTCAGCAGCGCTTCGTAAGCCTTCTTACCTTTTTCCTTATATGACTCATCAAGATATCCCAGCCGTGCTCCCTTCAGCATGACGTATGTGAACATCGCCGATGCTGTTGACTCAAGATAGTTGCGAGGGTCTTTCACGTCGAGGACATCATACCATACACCACTTTCCTTGTCCTGATATTTATATACGGCATCCATAGCCTTTTGCAGCATAGTCTTTACCTCATCACGACGTTTGTAGTTCTCAGGCATTCCGTCCAGAATCTCTGTCATTGCCATTACGAACCATCCCATTGCCCTTGCCCATGAATGCTGGCTGAGGCCCGTCTCCTTGTTCGCCCAGAACATGCTGTGTTTCTCGTCCCAGGCATGCTTCCACAAGCCTGTCGTTGCGTCATAGGTGCGAGCAAAGGTGCTGCTAACCTGCTTGACAGCATCGTCATAATACTTTGGAGCCTTCTTGCCCCTCAGGTCGTTGGCTGCCAAAACATAAAACGGTAGTCCCATAAAGATGCCGTCGAGCCACACCTGGTCGTGGTATATCTTCTTATGCCACCAGACACCTTCCTTCGTGCGTGGCTGGTTCTCCAGCTGTTTGTAGTAAGTCTGCAGGGCTTTGTCAAGACCTGGTTGCGGGAAGAGTTTGTTGAGACGATATATGAAGTGGGATGTGCGGATGTTGTCGAGATTAAAATCTTCGTACTTATATCCTGTGGTATTTCCCTCTGCATCAATCATCTGCCTGGCATAGCTGCAGACATATTCCTTCACAGCATCATTACGGTATGCCAGCCAAGTGTCGAGCATACTCTCCAGCTCTATTCCCATTACATACGACCACTTGCCCTTGGGGCGTTTTGCCGGGTCTGTGAAGTCGAGGTATATAGGGTTGGGGTTGCGCTTCATCTCGCTATAGGTCATCCATTCGGAATAATGCCCGTTGAAAGGCAGTTCAGCAAGTACTTGTTCGCCGTTGATGACAAGATTCTCAAAGAAAATGTCGTGCGACTTTCCTGTCCTGCGAACCTTCTCACCAGTTACGCCATTGAAGGTGCAGTTCTTTACATTTATATTATATATCTGGTCAGCATCCTCAAGACCGTTGAGTAGTATGCCATATTTTGACTTCTGACATGTTACGTTCTCCATATACACATTCCTCACTGTTGGGATGTGTCCGCGTTCAGAAATCTCCTTTGGTTCATATACGAGGTTTATACGAAGAACAGCTTCGCGGCATTGTCCCACCTCGATATTTCGCATGTATATACCTTCTGTAACGCCTCCGCGACAGGTATTTGTCTTTATGCGAAGTACGCGGTCGAGGTTAGGGGAGTCCATCTTGCAATCCTCTGCAAAGACATTCTTCACTCCTGCAGAAATCTCAGAGCCCACCACGACACCTCCGTGTCCGTCTTCCATAGTACATCCGCGGATGATTATATTCTGCGAGGGTGTTCCGTTGCGTCTGCCGTCAGCATTACGTCCTGACTTGATGGCAATGCAGTCGTCACCAGTGTGGAAGATGGTGTTTTCTATCAGTACGTTCTCGCATGATTCCGGGTCGCAGCCGTCACCGTTAGGACCATCGTTGATAATCTTACAGTTGCGGACAGTGATATTCTTTGAGAGAACAGGATGGATAACCCAGAATGGTGAGCGCAGCATTGTGACGCCCTCGATGAGGATATTCTGACATTCATAGAAACATACCAGCTGCGGACGCATTCCGTGTCCCATACCAAAGACGCGCTGCTCAGTTGGCACACCATTGTCGGACATCTTCAGCAAGGTGTTTCTGTTGCTATCGCCACCTGGTTTGAAAGGCATCTTCTGACTCTCTGTCGTCTGACCTTCCACATATCCGAATTTTGTTGCTCCGCACCAAGGCCACCATGTTTCCAAACTACCATTGCCGTCGATGGTTCCTGTGCCTGAGATTGCAATATTTTCAGCCTGATAAGCATAGATGCAAGGAGAATAGTTCATGATGTCGAGCCCTTCCCAACGTGTCTTGACGAGGGGATAGAGAGCCGGCTCATAGGCAAAGAGTAGGGTAGCACCTTGCTCTATTACCAAGTTAACGTTCGACTGCATGCGGATGGCACCAGTGAGGTATGTGCCTTCTGGAATAATAACCTTTCCGCCTCCAGCCTTCGAACAGGCAGCAATGGCTTTGTTGATAGCCTGCTGATTGATTTTTGCTGATGCTTTGGGTGAGGCACCGTATTTCGTTACTCTATAACTCTTGTCAGCAAATGTGGGAGCAACGATGCTGCTCTCTATCTGCTTATAAAGTACATTATCCCACCCCTTAGCATTGCTGCTAAGAAATGGGATAATGCTAAGTAGTATTATGCTTAAAGTTTTCACTCTGGCTTCATGTTAGTATAAACTGTCTGTACGTCGTCAAATTCCTCGAGTTTCTCTACCATCTTGTCAATGGTTGCGCGCTGTTCTTCATTAACGTCCTTCAGGTCATTTGGGATGTAGGTGAATTCACCACCGATATCCTCAAAACCTTTCTCCTCAAGGAACTTCTGAATCTGTGCATATGACTTTGGGTCACCATAGACAGAGATTGTTGTCTCGTCCTTTTCCTCGTCATAGTTCTCGTCGTACTCGTCATCAACGTTGTAGTCGATAAGCTCCAGAATCAGATCGTCCATATCAACGTCATCCTTCTTCTTAAAAGTGAAGACACACTTATGGTCGAAGAGGAAACTCAGCGAACCGGTTGTTCCGAGGTTGCCAGAGAATTTGTTGAATACTGAACGCACATCAGCAACAGTACGTGTGGTGTTGTCTGTCAGCGTGTCAACGAATACAGCGATACCATGAGGGCCATATCCTTCGTATGTCACCTCCTTGTAATCTGACTGGTCCTTACCCTGGGCGTTCTTGATAGCACGCTCGATATTGTCCTTCGGCATGTTCTCACGCTTACAGGTAGCGATGATAGAACGCAGTGTAGGATTAGTATCAGGATCTGGACCACCTGCCTTTACTGCTATGGCAATCTGTTTTCCCAAGCGTGTGAAGGTCTTTGCCATATGCCCCCAACGCTTCAGCTTCGTAGCTTTACGATATTCAAATGCTCTTCCCATGTTGTTGTATTATTTTTAGTTGTTGTTATTATCTAATAGAATATCTAATAGAACTAATTGGTCCTATTGGACCGATTTTATCTCAGTTCGCAATTCAGTTCCTTCTTCAGGTTCAGAATGAGTTTTGTCATGATGGCTTCAATCTGTCTGTCGTTCATAGTCTTCTCTGGGTCGGTGAAGACGAAGTTAACAGCATACGACTTCTTGCCCTCAGGAAGATTCTTGCCTTCATAGACATCAAACAGCTCTACCTTTGTCAGCAGTTTCTTCTCTGTCTGGCGAGCTATCTTCTCTACCTGTGCGAATTCTATCTTAGAATCAAGCAACAGAGCGAGGTCGCGAGAAACAGAAGGGAACTTTGGTATTTCTGAAAAATGTACCTCTGCTTTCTTTACGGCATTGGTAGCCTGTGTCCAATAGATGTCTGCGAAATATACAGGAGCATCGATAAGCACATTCAGAGCCTTGTTCATTGACTGTTTTCTGTTTACGATACCCATCTCTACGAATACCTTGCCGCTGCGGTTCTTCAAGGTGAGGCCTGCAGAGAAGATGTCGTTGTCGCTCTTCTCGCATACCAGCATACCTTCAGGCATACCGATACGCTTGAGGATATTCTCCACATGAGCCTTCAATTCATAGAAAGAAGAGTCCTCATTAGGATGTGCCCAAGAGCCTTCTACCTTCTTACCTGTTATCCAGAGTCCCAGATGTGTCTCCTCGGAATATGCCTTCATTGGATTCTCGTCATCCCTCTTGTCTTCGAAGTGCTGGTAGCAGTTGCCAAATTCAAAGAAGCGGAGATTTGGCATCTTTCTGTTGGCATTTCTCATGATGCTCTCAAGACCTCCGAAGAGAAGTGTCTGACGCATCACGTTGAGGTCGCTTGACAAAGGATTTACTATCGTTACGAGGTTCTCCTTCGGATAAGCCTTCAATTCGTTATAGTATGCACCCTTTGTGAGTGAGTTGTTAAGTATCTCGTTGAAGCCACTGCCTACGAGTTGTTCTGCTACCAGATTCTGCATCTTGTGCCTCTGGTCCTCGAAAGCCTTTGTAGTGAGACTTGACTTCAGCTGAGTAGGAATCTCAACGTTGTTATATCCGTAAATGCGGAGGATATCCTCTACAACGTCACAAGGTCTCTGTACGTCAACCCTGTATGCTGGAACGGTAATTTGCAAACCTTCAGCATCTTCGCTGTTTATCTCTATCTCAAGAGATGTCAGTATGTTCTTGATGACATCGTGACCTATCTTCTTACCAATGAGGTTATCGACATAAGAGAAGTCCAGTCTCATGGTAGGATTCTCTATCTTGTTAGGATACTCATCCACGATTTCGCTTGAAATCTTTGCACCGGCCAATTCCTTACAGAGCAATGCTGCCTGCTTCAGGGCATATAGTGTGCCATTTGGGTCTATGCCTCTTTCGAAGCGGAAAGAAGCATCTGTGCTCAGGCCATGTCTGCGAGCAGATTTTCTTATCCATGTAGGATGGAAATATGCTGCCTCCAGTACTACATTCTTTGTTGTCTCGTAAGTGCCGGAACCCTTACCGCCAAAGACGCCTGCGATACACATTGGCTCTTCTGCGTTGCAGATGGCAAGGTCGTGTTCACCAAGTATGTGTTCTTCGCCATCAAGGGTGATAAATTTCTTTCCGGCATTCTGGTCCTTTACTATAATCTTATGCCCAGTTACCATATCAGCATCAAAGCAATGCAGAGGCTGTCCGTATGCCATCATGATATAGTTGGTGATGTCAACGATATTATTGATAGGACGAAGGCCGATGATGTTCAACTTGTTCTTCAGCCATTCTGGTGATTCTTTCACCTCGCAGTTAGTAAGACTGACGCAGGCATATCTGCGGCAAGCCTCAGTATTCTGTATCTCTACATCTATGGTGAGGTCGTGATTATCTACCTTAAAGTCTGCGTCAGATGGCTTATGGATAGATGTTTTGTAACCATTAGAGCAAAGCCAAGCATACAAATCGCGTGCTACTCCGTAATGGCTCAAGCCATCTGCTCTGTTGGCAGTTATGTCAACCTCTATGAGCCAGTCGCTATCAAGGTTATAATATTCTGCTGCTGGTGTACCCACCTTGGCATCTTCAGGTAATACGATGATGCCATCGTGGCTTGTGCCGATTCCTATTTCGTCTTCAGCACATATCATGCCGTTAGACTCAACACCACGCAGTTTTGATTTTTTAATCTTAAACTCCTTGTCGCCATCGTACAGTACGCAACCCAGGTCGGCTACTATCACCTTCTGTCCTGCTGCCACATTGGGAGCACCACATACTATCTGTGATGGTTCTTCTCTGCCTAAATCAACGCTGCAAACGTGCATGTGGTCACTATCAGGATGAGGTTCACAAGTGAGGACCTGTCCTATATACAATCCTTTAAGGCCGCCTTTGATAGTTTGTACTTCTTCCAACGCATCAACCTCAAGACCTGTGCTGGTAAGTGCCGCACACACCTCCTCGGGTGTAAGGTCGAAGTCAACATACTCTTTCAGCCATTTGTATGAAATATTCATGTCTTTATATTTGTTGTATTTATTATATTTTTCAAATCTACTTTTCCCCCTTACGCGTGAGCGCGTGAATGAAAAGCGGTGCAAATTTACGAAAAAAATTCATTATATACAAATTTTTTTGTACCTTTGCCCAAGAATTTCAATTATCAATTATAAAAATTGCGTTATTTCATACATCTATCCTTTGACGGCACACGCTATCACGGATGGCAAATACAGCCTAACGGCATTAGCGTAGAGGGTGAGCTGGAACGTTGTCTCTCTACTCTGTTGTCAGCCCCTATTGATGTAGTAGGTGCTGGTCGCACAGATGCGGGAGTTCATGCCAGTCATATGGTGGCTCATTTCGATACTCCAGAAGAGATGGGGAAAGTATCCGACACCTCGCAGTTAGCATATAAACTGAATAGGATGCTTCCGCCTGATATTAGGATAAGCACTATTGAGGAGGTTGCTGATGATATGCATGCACGTTTTTCTGCAAAATGGCGCACATATCATTATTATCTCTCTTTAGAGCCAACTCCCTTTAATCGTCATTATACGTGGCTTTGCCATTATAACCTCGATTTCCCTCTTATGAATGAGGCTGCCAGCCTGCTGATGCAGTATGATGATTTTGCTTGTTTCTGCAAGAGTCATACCGATGTAAAGACAACTCTCTGTAATGTTGTGCAGGCAGAATGGATAAAGATACCATCTCCCCCCCCAATTGTCAATTGTCAATTGTCAACTGTCAATTGTCCCGATTGGGTTTTCGTTATCAAGGCCAACCGTTTCTTGCGAAACATGGTGCGTGCTGTTGTCGGAACCCTTGTTGAGGTGGGACGTCATAGAATGTCACTTGAGCAATTCCGCTCTGTCATAGAGGGGAAAAGTCGTTGTCAGGCTGGTGAGTCAATGCCTGGGAATGCCCTGTTCCTTGAGAAGATAGAGTATTAGTGTAATGGTTAAAGGTTAACGGTTAAAGACCTCTAATCTCCTATGTTTATACAGTTGGTAGGTGTTTACCAGATTGTGCCAGATGGAATAGAACCCACCTGCTGTGGCGCTGATGGGTGATAGGAAGGTATATCCTAACCAAATGGCGAAGATGGTGTTTTTTTGTCCCAATGCCTGTCCGCCTTCCAGTCTGCATCCGTAATGCTCTCCGATAGCCTTTCCCAATCCAAACTGCAATAGGCATCCT
>CAMNHS010000068.1 GCA_946539635.1 uncultured Prevotellaceae bacterium | reverse complement strand
GGGCTATTTCAATGTCTGTTTTCATCTGAGTTGTTTAGATTTACTGTGTGCAAAGATAATAATTAATATTGAGAGAAACAGAAAACAACACTTTTGTTTAATTATTTTTAAGAAAAAAAGCGTAGCATGCCAGACAGCACGCTACGCTTATTATCGTTAATTATATTATTTTTACCTAACGGTCAATGCTTTACGGACACTTGATAAACGGTGGGTTGTTGATTGGGAAATAAGGATTTAGTTTTAACCATCTTGACCATTTTGTTGCCTTGTCAAAGGCTGTTGTCTCATAAGTATTTTCCCATGCAGCATTTACATTTGTTTCATCCAACGTGCCAAGTCTCCAAGTACGATTGACTACATTGTAGTAAAAAGACAATCCATTACTGTCATAACATTGTATCTCTTTATTATCATCAGGACTACCATTACGCAGTACGAAAACATCTTCACCAACATTAACCTTCGCACCCAGGTTCACGGTATATGTTAGCCTCTTATATTCCATATTGTTAAAATCCCCATTCACCTGATTCGTGTAGTAGTGACATACCTGTGCATTCTCCATTGCAGTCTTCAGGGCTGTAGCCTCTGCATCCAGATTTGGGTTTGCCTTTGCCAACAATGTTACATACTGTCCCATGTCATACAAATCATTATCGACAGATGGGCGATAACAATTGTTTGCAGCGTACTCCAATTTAGACAGGTCAAAATTGCTTGCGTTATTGTTATATTGGCTGACAAGTTTGTCTGTAAATGCCTTCATAGCAGGAAGAACAGCCTTGAACTTTGCTGTGTTTGTCAACGCCCAGTCACAACGCTTTTTCTCATTTGCTCCTGCTGCATACTTTGAATTTGTATCACCCTCATTCATTGTATTATACATACCCTGAATGGTACCGTTCAGATAGTCGCTCATGTTTTTCTCAAAAGCTGCATCATCATTAACACCTCTCAGGTAGTTCACAAGTTCTGTATAATTACCACCGTTAGAAATATGAGAAGATGCCATGACATAATCTGTTACATCAGCAACTTCTGAAATAACCTCAAGAGTATTCATCAAGCAAGCGTCGAAATTTATCATTTTAACGTGCTTCATGTTTGAATTCGCTATAGCTGTACGGATGTCACACACTGAGATATCAGGGTTACCATCGTGAAATTTGTCTGATACAATACCACGTGTCTTTGGGAAGTCATCCCATACAGCATATCCTGCGCCATGATCACTAAACATCAGGATATAGTTCTTTGCAGGAGCATTTCTCTGACAGTAGTTTATGAACGATGTGATACTGTCCGCACGATATATCTGTGAAGCAGACTGCTGATTGCCATATAACATGTCGTTTTTGAAGTAGTCCAGCACACCGTGTTGGCTAATATGGCTTGGCAACAGCTCAAAGCGATACAGTCCGCCTGCAACACCACATGGAACATCATCACCACCAGAATATGATTTGTTGATACCCTCTTGTGTAGAGTATTTATACTGCACCATAAAGCGCACTTGCTTGTCCACAGCCTGCAATGCCTTTGCTGCATTTAGCAAATCGCTTTCTGTTTCTTTATCAAGATTCTCACCACCAGCAGAATAGAACATGATAGTATAGTCCACAGGAGTATTGTCCCTGTATGGTATGCTTGGACCAGAACCGCTGTCACTGCTTGTACAAGAAGCCATTGTGATGCCACCAGCTATCGCTGCAGCCATCATCCAAAGAAAACTTTTAACTTTAATCATAATGTTAAATTTGTTAAGTTATATATAAAAGTGAAAAACACTTTGCATTATAAATTATGCTTTACGGCTCACCTTTGCCCTTATCACCAGCAGCAGCAGGAACAATGCCACCACTCCAAAGGCAAGGGATATCAAGGCACTTTTTGTGAAGCCTGCCACAAGAAATGCGAAGAAGGAAACAGAGGCTGCCGTCATTGCATAAGGCAACTGGGTCGTAACGTGGTTAATGTGCTCACATTGTGCTCCTGCCGATGACAAAATGGTAGTGTCTGAGATTGGCGAGCAGTGATCACCGCACACTGCACCTGCCATGCAGGCTGAGATAGAGATAATCATTAGCTCTGGGTCTATCTCCTGGAAACATGATACCACGATAGGTATGAGTATTCCGAACGTTCCCCATGATGTGCCAGAGGCAAATGCCAGCCCTATGGCAACGAGGAATATGATGGCAGGCAGGAATGCCATAAGTCCGGCGGCAGAGTGTTCCATTAAGCCTGCTACATAGGATGCTGCTCCCAAACTGTCTGTCTGGCTCTTTAGTGTCCATGCAAATGTCAGTATCAGCATGGCAGGAACCATCTGTTTGAAACCTTCTGGCAGACAATCCATACAATTGCCAAATGACAAAGACTGACGTATCATATAGTAGGCTATGGTAATGACAAGTGCTGAGGAAGAGCCTAATACCAGACCTACAGAGGCATCACTGGCAGCAAAGGCATCAACAAAGCTCTTGCCATCAAAGAAGCCACCAGTATATATCATGCCGATGACACATCCGGTAATGAGAAGAACAACAGGTACGATCAAGTCTGACACCCTGCCTATTTTTCCCTCCATTTTCTGTTCCATGCCAGTTTGTACACTTTTGCCGGTAGTAGTAAAGAGGTCGCCATTGCGAGCATTCTTCTCATGCAACAGCATAGGACCATAGTCCATCTTCATGAATATGATAAAGACCATCATCACCAGTGTCAGCAGGGCATAAAAGTTAAATGGTATTGCCTGCACGAATATGCTGATGCCGTTTCCACCTTTTACGAATCCCGATACTGCTGCAGCCCATGATGATATCGGGGCAATGATGCAAACAGGTGCTGCCGTAGAGTCTATCAGGTATGCCAACTTCGCACGGCTTATCTGATGCTTGTCAGTGACAGGTCGCATGACGGAACCCACTGTCAGGCAGTTGAAGTAGTCATCAATGAATATCAGGCACCCCAACAGCATGGTTGACAGTTGCGCCCCTATACGTCCTTTTATATGTTTGGAAGCCCAAGCACCGAAAGCTGCCGAGCCACCGGCACGGTTCATCATTTGCACCATAGTGCCAAGGATTACCAAAAAGACAAGTATGCCAACATTCCACTTGTCTGACAATACAGATATTATGCCACCCTGGAAAAGTTGGTTCATACCTCTCTCTGGGTCAAAGTCCACATTGAGCATGGCTCCAGTCAACATTCCGAGGAACAGCGAGCTATACACTTCCTTCGTTATCAGTGCCAGAAAAATGGCAATGATTGGCGGAGTCAACGCCCAAAAAGTATCCTTTACAGGCATGTGTTCAACACCTACAGCATAACTCAACCATCCCAAGAACAGAATTACTACAACTAACGATAAATTTGTCCAACGTTTTGGATTACCAGGTTTTATATTCTCTAAAGATTTCACCTTTGATTTTTTTAATTATTATATAACATTTTCGCTGGCAAATTTACTACTTTTTTTCCAAAATTACAAAATTTTACATTAAATTTTTCTTTACAACCCATTTTTATCTCTTGTTCGCTGGAAATAAAAATAATTATTCCTGACTCACGTTGATTTAATTATTTTTAAGAGTTGTCAAGATACAATTGTCAATAATTATTCTTACCTTTGCCCCTTGATAATATCTTTTTTAAACAAAACAAAGACAAAATGAACAATCTACCTGTAATTAAAATCGGTATAGTCGCAGTATCTCGCGACTGTTTCCCCGAGTCATTGGCTGTTAACCGCCGCAAGGCCGTTATAGCAAAGTATGAAGAAAAGTTTGGCAAAGAGGGCATCTATGAGTGTCCTGTTACCATTGTAGAGAGTGAGATTCACGCTCAACAGGCTCTTGAAGATGTGAAGAAGGCGGGATGTAATGCCCTCTGTGTATATCTTGGCAACTTCGGTCCTGAAATTTCTGAGACAATGATTGCCGACTGGTTCCAAGGCCCGACAATGTTCTGCGCAGCAGCAGAAGAGTCGCAGAATGACCTTATAGACGGCCGTGGTGATGCATACTGTGGTATGCTGAATGCCAGCCAAGCCCTGTCACTGCGTAAAACCCGTGCTTACATACCAGAAGAGCCTGTTGGCGACGCAGCCCAGTGTGCAGAAATGATTCATGAGTTCCTGCCTATAGCCCGTGCTATTGTCGGCCTGCAGAACCTGAAGATTATCAGCTTTGGTCCTCGTCCTAACAACTTCCTTGCATGCAATGCACCTATCCGCGCCCTGTACGATCTTGATGTCGAGATAGAAGAGAATTCTGAACTCGACCTGCTGGAAGCATTCCAGAAGCATCAAGATGACCCACGCATCGACGATGTAGTGAAAGACATGGTAGCAGAATTGGGTACTGGCAACAAGATTCCTTCTGTTTTGCCAAAACTCGCTCAGTATGAGCTGACACTTCTTGACTGGATAGAAGCCCACAAGGGTTCACGCCAGTTCGTCGCCATGGCAAACAAGTGCTGGCCTGCATTCCAGACAATGTTCGGCTTCGTACCTTGCTATGTCAACAGTCGTCTGACAGGTCGCGGCATACCAGTAGCATGCGAAGTGGATATATATGGTGCACTGTCAGAGTATATCGGCACTTGCATCACTCAGGACGCAGTGACACTTCTTGACATCAACAATTCTGTACCTCAGGATATGTATGAAGAGAGCATCAAGGGTAAGAAATTCGAATGCGACACATATTCTGACAAGGAAATCTTCATGGGATTCCACTGTGGCAACACGGCATCCAGCAAGGTATGCAACTGCCAGATGTGCTTCCAGCGCATTATGGCGCGTGCTTTACCGGTAGAGGTAACCAACGGAACCCTTGAGGGTGACTTGAAGCCAGGAAAGGCAACAATCTACCGCTTGCAGTCAACAGCTGACACAAAACTGCGTGCTTACATCGCACAGGGCGAGATTCTGCCTGTGGCAACACGTTCTTTTGGCAGCATCGGAACATTCGGAATCAAAAACATGAGCCGTTTCTATCGTCACGTACTCATTGAGAAGCACTACCCACACCATGCTGCCGTTATGTTCGAGCATGCAGGAAAGTACCTTTGGGAGGTGCTGAAATATATGGGCATACCTGTTGAAGAAATAGACTATAACTTCCCAAAGGGCAACTACTATCCAACAGAGAACCCTTTCGTGTAAAACCCTGAAAGATATAATCAAGCTATTTAATTCTCCCGATAAAAATCATATCGGGAGTTTTTTTTGCCCTCACATATTGTCTTGAAAGACTTGGCACGGTATTTGCATAGTGATTTGCAGAAGATTTCTAAAAATACAAAAAAAGAAAATAGTAAAAATATTTTATTTTAAAAAAGTATTTAAGACAATGAACATTCAACCATTAGCAGACCGCGTGCTGATTAAGCCAGCTGCGGCAGAAGAGAAGATTGGCGGTATCATCATTCCTGATACTGCAAAGGAGAAGCCTCTGAAGGGCGAAGTTGTTGCTACAGGCAACGGTACAAAGGATGAGGAAATGATTCTGAAGAGTGGCGACACAGTGCTCTACGGAAAATATTCTGGCACAGAACTGGAATTTGACGGAGAAAAGTATCTCATCATGCGTCAGTCTGACGTCTTGGCAATAGTAAAGTAAAAAAAGGTAAAAAGAAAAACAAATCATGGCAAAAGAAATTAAATTCAATACAGAAGCCCGCGAGGCACTGAAGAAAGGCGTTGACCAGCTTGCCAATGCCGTAAAGGTTACACTGGGTCCTAAGGGACGTAACGTGGTAATAGAGAAGAAATTCGGAGCACCACAGATTACCAAAGATGGTGTTACTGTAGCTAAGGAGGTAGAGTTGGAGGACAAGTTCGAGAACACTGGTGCACAGTTGGTAAAGAGCGTTGCCTCAAAGACTGGTGACGACGCCGGTGATGGCACAACGACTGCTACCATCCTGACACAGGCTATCGTAAACGAGGGTCTGAAGAATGTTACCGCTGGTGCCAACCCAATGGACCTGAAGCGTGGTATTGACAAGGCTGTAGGTACTGTAGTAGAATACATCAAGAAGAACGCAGAGCAGGTTGGTGACAACTATGACAAGATAGAGCAGGTTGCTACCGTCAGTGCCAACAACGACCCTGAAATCGGTAAATTGCTTGCTGACGCTATGCGTAAAGTTAGCAAGGATGGTGTAATCACTATCGAAGAGAGCAAGTCTCGCGATACTTCTATCGGTGTTGTTGAGGGTATGCAGTTTGACCGTGGCTATCTGTCCGGCTACTTCGTTACTGACACAGATAAGCTGGAGTGTGTAATGGAGAATCCTTACATTCTCATCTACGACAAGAAGATTTCAGCCCTGAAGGACTTCCTGTCAATATTGCAGGCTGCTGCTGAAAGCGGACGCGGACTGCTACTCATTGCAGAGGATGTGGACAGCGAGGCTCTGACAACACTGGTTGTAAACCGTCTGCGTGGCGGACTGAAGATATGTGCCGTAAAGGCTCCTGGCTTCGGAGACCGTCGCAAGGCTATGCTGGAGGATATCGCTGTACTGACTGGTGCAACAGTTATCTCTGAGGAGAAGGGTCTGAAACTTGACCAGGCAACACTGGAAATGTGTGGTACTGCTGACAAGGTGACTATCTCTAAGGACAACACCATCATCGCTGGCGGTAGCGGCGACAAGGCTGCCATTGCTGAAAGAGTAAACGGCATCAAGAAGGAGATTGAGATTTCTACATCTTCTTACGACAAGGAAAAGCTGCAGGAGCGTCTTGCTAAGTTGGCTGGCGGTGTTGCAGTGCTCTATGTTGGTGCTAACAGCGAGGTAGAAATGAAGGAGAAGAAGGATCGTGTTGACGATGCTCTCTGCGCTACTCGTGCTGCAATAGAGGAAGGTGTTGTTGCCGGTGGCGGTACGACATACATCCGTGCCCTGGAGGCTCTCAACGGGCTGAAAGGTGAGAATGCCGACGAGCAGACAGGTATCAACATCGTAGTTCGTGCCATAGAAGAGCCATTGCGCCAAATTGTCAGCAATGCTGGCGGAGAAGGTGCTGTAGTAGTACAGAAGGTACGCGAGGGCAAGGGCGACTTCGGCTACAATGCTCGCACAAACACCTTTGAAGATATGCGTAAGGCTGGTATCATAGACCCTGCCAAAGTGGCACGTGTTGCTCTTGAGAATGCTGCATCTATCGCTGGCATGTTCCTGACCACAGAGTCTGTAATATGCGACAAGCCAGCACCAGAACCAGCAATGCCAATGGGCGGTGCTCCAGGCATGGGAGGAATGATGTAAGAGAGGTAAGAGGTAAGAGGTAAGACCTTTGACCTTACGAAAGGTAAGGCTTTAGATACTTGCCGGTGATACTTTCACTAATATTGATTATCGC